>CAZOMR010000158.1:0-8013 GCA_964580655.1 uncultured bacterium | reverse complement strand
TGTCGGGTTTCATGTAAATTTTTACTCCCGGCCTCAATCAACTCTCAACTTGCAACCCAAACGGCTTGATGATTTTTTACGAGGGCATCAATAATGCAGTTGCCATTTTTTATTTCCCCGCCAACTGCATCGCAGTGATGTTTGATCTATCTCAGCTGTTCGATTTAGTAGAATTTTCAGGTTTTTTCTGAGGCGTCCCTGAGCGTGGAAGCCGCTGTCAGCCTATATAGCGATAAACGCAAGCTTTTTGCTCAGGAAACCGGAAGACCCCAAAAGTTATCCTTTTTTGGCCTTGACCTGGTCCTTGAGCCATTTGACCCATTTATCAAGTCCCTGGCCTGTTTTGGAAGACACCTCAAAGATTTTCATATCAGGGTTGATAGCCCGGATGTTTTGGCTAAAGGATTTGAGTTCGACATCGAGATGCGGGATAAGGTCAATCTTGTTGACCAGCGCGGTATTAGAGATGCGAAACACGAGCGGGTATTTTATCGGCTTGTCCTCGCCTTCCGTCACGCTCAAGACAACTGCGCGGCTGTCTTGGCCGATGTCGAACTCAGCCGGGCAAACCAGGTTTCCCACATTCTCCACTATGACCAGATCGAGCCGGCTCAGGTCCAGTTGATTCAGCCCCTCTTTTACAACATTCGCTGTCAGATGGCAGTCTCCTCCGAAAGGCTCCGTGTTGATCTGGACCACGGGCACGCCGGTCTGCGAGAGCCTGTCTGAATCCCAGGTGGTTGCGATGTCTCCAACCACCACGCCAGCCCGGAACTCCTTGTTGATAGCCCCGAGGATTTTCTCCAGAACACTTGTCTTGCCCGCCCCCGGAGAGCCCATCATGTTGATGAGAAACAAGCCTTTCTCTTTCAGCATCCCGCGGGTCTGCTCCGCAATGGTATCATTGACATCCAATACCTTTCGGACAACCTTAATCTCCATCTCTTAATTTCTCCTTTTTTTCTCCTGTCTCCTCGACCTCGATGGATTCAAGACAAAGGTCTCGGCCGGAGAGTATCTCCAGCCTGGGACTATCACATTTCGGGCAGAAGAAAGACGGCTCATTTATCTGGGACTCCTCGCCGCAGTCCTTGCATTTCACAAGTAGCGGAACATCCTCGATGATGATCCGGGCGCCCTCAAGCGCCGTGTCCTTTGTTACTATCTCCATGCAAAAGCGGAATGTCTCCGGGATCACCGCAGTAAGTTTTCCGATCTTGAGTCTGAGCGCGATCACGCGAATCCCCTGTCCTTGATCTGGCAGATGGTCTATCGCGATCCTCATGACCTCCATTGCGATTCCCATCTCATGCATTTATCCACACCTAGCGCTTCTTCTTTTTCAAAGCCTTTTTGGCCCTGGCAGGTTTTGCCTTTCTTTTCGGTTTCAAAGCCTTTTTGCTCTTCGGCCTGGCTTTTGCCTTCACGGCTTTTTTGGCAGTCGGCTTCTTCCTGGGCTGAGCGGCCTTTTTGGCTTTCGGCTTCTTTTTGGGTGAAGGCTTTTTCTTCGGTTTCTCAGGGGGTCTTGCAGGCTTCTTAGGCTTCTCCTTCTTTTTGGGTCCTCCAGATCCTGCGGACTTTAATTCCTTTTTCTTTGCCTCTTTCTCCTTTTTCCTGGCGGCCTCTTTCATTGCCCTTACTTTCCCCGGAAAGGGAATTGGCTTGCGCACGGGCTTCGCTGGCTCTTCCTCGGGTTTCTTCTTCTTGTTCCTTTTCGGCTTTTTGGCCGCGGCCTTGAGTTTTTCCTCCAATTCCGCCTTCTCGTCCAACGCGGCCTGTGCCGCGGCCATCCTTGCCACCGGGACCCGGTAAGGCGAACAGCTTACATAATCCAGCCCGATCTTGTGGCAGAATTTGACGGACCGGGGATCCCCGCCATGCTCGCCGCAGATGCCGATCTTCAGGTCCGGCCTGGCTTGCCGGCCTTTCTGGACCCCGGTAACCATGAGCTGGCCCACGCCTTCCTGGTCAATGGAGGAGAAGGGGTCATTACTATAGATTTTCTGTCTCACATACTCAGGCAGGAATGATCCAGCATCATCGCGGCTCATGCCGAGAGCGGTCTGGGTCAGATCGTTTGTGCCGAAGCTGAAGAATTCAGCCTCCCTGGCCACTTCATCCGCGGTGATGGCCGCACGGGGGATTTCTATCATTGTTCCGATCAGGTACTCCAGGTTGACATCATACTGTTGCATGACCTCGTGGCAGATTTTTTCCGCCCTCTCGCGAATCATGGCCAGTTCCTTGATGTGGCCTACCAGGGGGATCATGATCTCCGGCTTGACAGGCTTTTTGGCCCCCCGGCTCACCTCGCACGCGGCTTCCATGATGGCCCTGACCTGGAGGTCATATATCTCCGGGTAAATGATGCCCAGGCGACAGCCGCGCAGGCCCAACATGGGGTTCAACTCGTGAAGTTGGCTCACCTTGGCCTTGAGCCTGCTTGGAGGAACTCTCATTCGCTTTGCAAGGTCATTGATTTCTCTGTCGGTTGCGGGAAGAAATTCATGAAGCGGCGGATCAAGCAGGCGGATGGTTATTGGCAGGCCCGGCATGGCCTTGTAGATTCCGATAAAATCTCCCTTCTGCATTGGCAGGACTTTTTTCAGCGCCTTCCATCGGCCCTCGGTATCCTCGGCCAGTATCATCTCCCGCACCGCATCAATTCTCCTTCCTTCAAAGAACATGTGCTCGGTGCGGCAGAGCCCTATGCCTTCTGCGCCGAAAGCGCGTCCGGCCATGGTGTCGCGAGGCGTGTCGGCATTACAGCGGACCCCTATTTTGCGAATCTGGTCAGCCCATGACAGGATTTTTGTAAACTGCCCGAAGACCGCGGATCGGCTTCTTTTCATCTTTTTCTCGATCAAGACCTGCACCACCTCGGAAGGATAGGCATCGAGCTTGCCCTGGATAACCTCGCCGGTAGAGCCATCCAGGGAAAGATAGTCTCCCTGCCTGAGTGTGCGGCCTTTGACTGTCATCTGTTTCCTGGCGTAATTGATGATCAGGTCCCCGCACCCCACCACGCATGGCTTTCCCATTCCTCTGGCCACGAGCGCGGCATGGGATGTCATCCCGCCTCTGGCGGTAAGGATGCCTTTAGCTAGTGCCATGCCGTGGATGTCATCCGGGCTGGTCTCCAGCCGGACCAGGATCACCGGGCCTTCCCTTCCAAGCCTTTCCGCATCCTCTGCATTGAACGCGATCCTGCCGCTCGCCGCTCCTGGCCCGGCATTGAGCCCCCTGGCGAGAAGCAGGCCTTTTTGAACCGCTTTTTTCTTGTCCTCGGTATTAAAGATAGGGGCAAGAATTTGGATCATGGCCTCGGCGTCAACCCGGCGCACTGCTTCTTCCTGGTTAATCAAGCCCTCTTCCACCATCTCCACGGCCATTCTCACCGCGGCGAGCCCGGTGCGTTTTCCGGTTCGGGTCTGGAGCATCCAGAGCTTTCCGGTCTGGATCGTGAACTCGATGTCCTGCATGTCACGGTAGTGTTTCTCGAGGCGGTTTTCGATGCGCGCGAGCTGGTGATAACATCCGGGAAGGTATTCCTCAAGACTGAGCTGGTCCGGCGACTTCTTGCTGTCCATGCTGATCGGGTAAGGCGTGCGGATTCCCGCGACCACATCCTCGCCTTGGGCATCGGGCAACCACTCTCCGAAAAAGCGTTTCTTTCCAGTGGCCGGGTCGCGTGTAAAGGCTACACCGGTGGCTGAGTTCTTGCCCATATTACCGAAGACCATGGCCTGGACATTGCAAGCTGTGCCCCATGCCTCAGGGATATTATTGAGCCTGCGATAGGTGATGGCCCGGGGAGTGTTCCATGATGAGAAGACCGCGCTTATCCCTCCCCAGAGCTGTTCCAGTGGATTGAGCGGAAATTTCTTTTCATCTGCTTTGAGCCGCTCAAAGTAAAGCTCGACCAGTTTAATCAGGTCCTCGGTCTCAAGATCGGTGTCGCGTTCCGCATTTCTTTTTCTCTTTATCTCTTCGAGCACCTGCTCGAATACATCTGAAGAAACCCCCATCACAACATTGGCATACATCTGGATAAACCGGCGAAATGCGTCCCAGACGAAGCGTGGATTCCCGGTTCTTTCGGCCAGCCCCTCCACGGTCTCAAAGTTCAGGCCCAGGTTGAGCACTGTATCCATCATTCCGGGCATACTGACTCTGGCCCCCGAGCGCACACTGAACAAAAGAGGGTTCCTGGTCCAGCCGAAGCGGGACCCCATTATCCTTTCCACATGGGCTATGCTTTTCTCCACCTGCTCGCGAAGGTAGGGCGGATAGCGCCGGTTGTGCTCAAAGTAATAGGCGCAAACCTCCGTGGTGACGGTGAAGCCCGGCGGGACAGGGATGCCCAGTCTTGTCATCTCGGCCAGATTCGCACCCTTGCCTCCCAGGAGGTCCTTCATGCCTGCATCGCCCTCTGCGTATCCCTCTCCAAAAAAGTAGACATATTTCCTGGTCATCTTTGCCTCCCTTCTTATCCTTTGGCAATGGCTTTTTGTTCGGACCCTGGGATGACAATTTTAGAGAAGTCCGAAATCCGCTTAAACAGGTTTCCTATCTGGTTCAAAAGCGCATGCCGGTTTTGACGCAGTGGTTCGTTGTTCTCCACGTTTACCAGAACATCATCAAAGAACCGGTCCACCGTGGGCCGGAGTCCTGCCATTTCAGCAAGGGCCTGCTCATAGTTCTGCTTTTTAAGAAGCGGCTGAACCCTCTTTTCCAATGCCTGGAAGTCCTCATACAACTTTCTCTCCGAGGGATGCTCAAAACGGGTCGGGTCCGCGGGAGGGGGATTTCCCTCTATAATGTTGACAACGCGCTTGAAAGCAATCATAAGCGGCTCGAAGTCCGGCCTGGACTTTAACCCTGAGATGGCCCTGACCCTGTGTTCGGCATCCACGGGGTCACCGTTCCAGACCGCAAGAACTGAATCAACCGCATCATAAAGAAATCCCTCTTCAAGGAAGAGTGCCCGGAGCCGGCCCTTGAAGAACTCAAGCACCTGCTCCTTTATATCGGCAGGCGGTATTTCTATGCGGTCCTTTAAGAGTGCGAGTGCCCGGTCAATAAATTCAACGAGGTTCGGTGCATACTTGCCTCGCCGCATAAGATGAATCACCCCCAGTGCCTGTCGCCGGAGCGCATAAGGGTCCTGGGAACCGGTAGGGGCCAGACCCACGACCCAGCCTCCGACTATTGCGTCCATCTTGTCCGCAAGACTGAGGAGTGTTCCCATGGTGGATGCAGGAAAGACCTGATTCTGTATATCCTCTGCGGAGCGGGGAAGGTAATGTTCCCGGATAGCCTTAACCACTTCCTCGTGCTCCCCCTGGAGCTGGGAGTATTCTGCGCCGATGATTCCTTGCAGGCCGGGAAATTCTCCGACCATCTGCGAGATGAGATCAGCCTTGCAAAGCAGGGCAGAGCGATAAGCCCTGACTTTTGCCTCCTGGTCTCCTGGAAAAGAGAATTCGCAAAGCCAGCCCATGAGCTTTTGCAGGCGTAGAGCCTTTTCCGCGTAACTGCCGAGTCTGTTATGGTATACCACCTGCTTTAGCTCGCTTGCGTAATCATCGAGCTTATGCTTGAGGTCCTCTTGATAGAAAAATTCAGCGTCGTTGAGCCGGGCGAGAAGCACGCGCTCATTGCCGCGGCAGAGCACGGACAGATCAGGCGCAGGGGTATTGCACACGGTGATGAAACATGGCAATAGCTCCAGATCGGTGCCTTTCTTTTTTATGGAGAAATAACGCTGGTGAGAGCGCATTGCCTGGATAAGAACCTCCGGAGATAGTCGCAGGAATTTCTCGTCAAATCTTCCGGTCACAACCACAGGATATTCAACCAGATAGGTGACCTCGTCAAGCAGGTCCGGGTCAGGAATCAACTCTCCGCCTGCTTTCTCCGCCTGCTTTAGCAAGTGCTTTTCAATCAAATCTTTCCTGAACACCGGGTCCACCACAACATCCGCCCGGTCGAGCCGATCCATGTAATCCGCGAAATCCTTGACCGGAAAAGGCTCAGGATGCGTGAAGCGGTGTCCGCGTGAGGAGTTCCCGCTTTGAGTCTCTCCGATTGAGAAGGGAATGGTTTTCTCGCCAAACAGGGCAAGTATCCAGTGGATAGGCCGGACAAAGCGGATGTCTCCGTTTCCCCAGTGCATGGATTTAGGAAACCGGATAGAAAGGATTATCTCAGGAAGCATGACGGATAAAATCTCTTCGGTCTTTTCTCCGGACACATTGCGCCTGTGGGCCAGCTTGTCCCCTTTAGCCGTTGAGACACGGACAAGGTCCTCAACCTCGACCCCCACACTGCGGGCGAACCCCAGGGCGGCCCTGGTGGGCCTTCCATCCTTATCAAAGGCCTGCTCAACCAGTGGCCCTTGTTTCTCTTCGGTAGTATCAGCCTGTTTTTCCGAGACCTCTTTCACTATCAAGACGAGCCGGCGAGGAGTGCCCATGGTCTGAACCTTGCCGTGGGTTATACGGTTCTCTGCCAGCATCCTTTCCGTTTCTTTCTTGAGCTGGGCTAAACCCGGGGGCACAAATCCGGCGGGAATCTCCTCTGTGCCGATTTCCAGGAGCAGTTCTTTAGTCATTATAGTGTCGTCTTTCATAGGAGGGGCGGTATTCTTCCAGGCCCTCTTTTCGTGCCTCTGGGTCAGGTATAAGAGGAAACCCTGCTTTATATCTCTGGTCCAGGTAGGTCTCGGCGCACTGCCGTGCCAGTTTTCTCACCCGGGCAATGTAATTCACCCTTTCGGTCACGCTGATTGAGCCTCGTGCATCCAGCAGGTTGAAGAGGTGCGAGCATTTGAGGCAGAAATCATAAGCGGGTAGCACCAGGCCCAGGTTGATGAGCCGTGCTGACTCACTCTCGCAGTCCGCGAAGTGCCGGAACAGTGTCTCAACATCCGATTCCTCGAAATTGTATCTGCTCCACTCAACCTCGCCCTGATGATGCACCTGGCCATAGGTCACGCTGTGCCCCCAAGCCAGGTCATATACATTGTCCTTGTCCTGAAGATACATGGCGATGCGCTCCAAGCCGTAAGTGAGCTCCACCGAGACCGGCTTGAGCTCAATTCCACCGCACTGCTGAAAGTATGTAAACTGGGTGATCTCCATCCCGTCAAGCCATACCTCCCAGCCCAGACCCCATGCCCCAAGGGTCGGACTCTCCCAGTCATCCTCCACAAAGCGGATGTCGTGCCTGAGAGGGTCTATTCCCAGAGCCTTTAAACTCTCAAGGTAAACCTCCTGGGTCTCGAGCGGCGAAGGCTTTATAACTACCTGATATTGATAATAATGCTGGAGCCGATTGGGGTTAGAGCCATATCGGCCGTCCGTGGGCCGGCGGGATGGCTCAACATAGGCCACTCTCCAAGGCTCTGGTCCCAAGGCTCGCAAAAAAGTGGCTGGATGAAACGTGCCGGCTCCAACCTCAAGGTCATAAGGCTGTTGGATAATACAGCCCTGCCTGGACCAAAAGGCCTCCAAGCGCATTATAACATCTTGAAAATTCATGTCTTTTATAGCTTTGCCCGCATAAATTCTCTAAATTATAAGACGGGTAAGCAAGAGTGTCAATAAAATTATGAGTTTTCTTGCAAAAATTAGCAAAAATTGAATACTTTCAAGGACTTTGCCAGTTAAGTTCTATTTTTGGCTATATTTTCATGATCTCAGTCTATATACGCTGTAAGCCATTTTTATAAGAAGACAGGACATTCCCCAAAAATTACCCTGATTTTTCTGTAAGTCTAATAACAGGGTCTGCGACATCAAAGGGGGTTTTAGCCGTTGGCGGCCCTTTGCTCCCGGAATTCCTCCAGGCGGCCGGAGAGGTGGGGACAGCACACCGCGATGACGCGATGACGGGTGTGCGACATAAATGGTGACTATCCATGAAATATACGGCTCCTCTTGAGAATCTGTGGATAATTGGGTAATAGTGACCACTACCGGAATTTTATCCCTGGATCAGTTCTTTGTC
>CAZOMR010000157.1:0-8038 GCA_964580655.1 uncultured bacterium | reverse complement strand
AACCCAAAAAAGGGGTTAAAAAAATGATTCACCAAATATGTCGCACACCCTCGCAGGCCCAGGAACCTGAAATTTGCCGAAGAATTGTTTATAATAGAAAACCGTATATCAGGATTAAGACTGGATCATGGGTAAAGAGCGAAAAAAGTCAAAGCATGTCTCAAGCCCGATCAGGCCGGATGAGCGGGAAGAGCTTGTGCAAGAGGAGGCAGGCGCGGCCAAGGGGGAGCCGGATTCAGACAATGAAACGAGCCTGATGTGGCTCGGAGAAGCCGGCACACTGGAGCGGATCAGCCCGCTCAAGCGCTACTTTGAGGCCGTGAAACAGCATCCGCTCTTGAGCCGGGATGAGGAGATAGATCTGGCAACCCGGTTCCATGAAAATGGAGACCGGGATGCGGCTGAAAGGATGATCCTCGGAAACCTCCGTTTGGTCGTGAAGATCGCGCTTGAGTATCAGCGGAACTGGCAGGACCTGCTGGACCTGATTCAGGAGGGAAACATGGGCCTGGTCCTTGCGGTGCAAAAGTTCGATCCATACCGCGGGGTCAGGTTTTCCACATACGCGTCCTTCTGGATAAGGGCCTACATCCTCAAGTTCCTCATGGATAACTTCCGGCTCGTCAAGATCGGAACCACGCAGGCCCAGCGCAGGCTCTTTTTCAACCTCAAGAAGGAGCGCGATAAGCTGGAGGCTTTTGGCTTCAAACCAGCTCCCGCTCTTCTCGCCAGGTCCCTGGATGTGAAGGAGAGCGAGATAAGGGACATGGAACAGCGACTCGGAGCATCTGAAGAATCTTTGGGAAAGCCGGTTACAGAAGACCGCGAGCAGACCCTGGAGGCGATGCTGGCTGACGAGGCCCCCGGCGTGGACACTATCCTTGCTGAAAAGGAATTTGACAACCAGGTCAGGCAGAAGCTCATCGAGTTCCGCGAAAAGCTGAACCAGAAGGGCAAGGAAAAGGATATATACATATTTGATAATCGCCTTCTCGCAGAAGAGCCGCTCACCCTGAAGGAACTGGGAGACCATTTCAATATCTCGCGCGAGCGCGTGAGACAGCTTGAAACCCGTTTGCTGAAAAGGCTCCGCGAATTCCTGGAGAAAGAATTGCCTGAATTCGATGCCTCGGACTTCCTGGCCGGAGAATAAGGCCTGCCCAATGGCACGCTTTCAATTGAAAAGCGAGTATCATCCCCGCGGAGACCAGCCCCGCGCAATAGAGGAGTTGGTGAAAAATCTGGAAGCCGGCCAGAGACATCAGGTCCTGCTCGGAGTAACAGGGTCTGGCAAGACCTTCACCATGGCAAATGTCATCGAGCGCCTCAATCGGCCCGCATTGGTCATCGCTCACAACAAGACCCTGGCCGCTCAGCTCTATTCCGAATTCAAGGAGCTTTTTCCGAATAACGCGGTTGAATACTTTGTCTCGTATTACGACTACTATCAGCCCGAGGCTTACCTCCCTTCGACCGACACCTACATTGAGAAGGACGCGAGCATCAATGATGAGATTGACAAGATGCGGCACAGGGCTACATACTCTCTGCTAGAGCGCAGGGATGTCATCATCGTGGCAAGCGTGTCTTGCATCTACGGCCTTGGCTCGCCCGAGGCATATTACGGAATGCTTGTCCAGGCAGAGCTCGGCAAGGACCTGCCACGCGACCATCTGCTTGCTAGGCTGGTCGAGATACAATACGAGCGAAACGACATAGACTTTCATCGGGGGACATTCCGGGTCCGCGGCGATGTGGTGGAGGTGTTTCCTGTATACGAGGGAGACAGGGCCATCCGCATAGAGTTCTTCGGTGATACCGTGGAAGCCATCTCGGCAGTGGACCCACTTAGAGGGAAGGTAATAGAATCCCTTGAAAAGGTGGCGATATATCCCAGCAGTCATTATGTTACTCCGCGCCAGGGCCTGGAGCGCGCCCTGGAGCTTATCGAGGATGAGCTTGAGGAGCGGCTGAAGGAGCTTTATAGTCAGAATAAGCTCGTGGAAGCACAGCGCCTGGAACAGCGCACCCGCTACGACCTGGAGATGCTCCGCGAGATGGGCCACTGCACCGGCATAGAGAACTACTCCCGACACCTTGCAGGCCGAGCCGCGGGTGAGCCTTCTCCTACCCTGGTTGACTACTTCCCAGAGGACTACCTGCTCTTTATTGATGAAAGCCATATGACCGTTCCACAGCTCGGCGGAATGTACCGCGGAGACCGGTCTCGCAAGGAAACACTTGTTGAATACGGATTCCGCCTTCCATCCGCTCTTGATAACAGGCCTCTGACTTTTTCCGAATTCGAAACCCGCATCAACCAGGCCATTTATGTGTCAGCCACGCCTGCTGAATACGAGTTGAAAAAAAGCCACGGGCTCGTGGCAGAGCAGGTAATCCGACCCACAGGTCTCATGGACCCGGAGATAGAGGTCAAGCCAGCTAAAGACCAGGTGGACGACCTGCTGGAGGAGGTCCGGCTCCGGGTGAAGGACAAGGACAAGGTCCTTGTCACGACCCTGACCAAGCGCATGGCCGAGGATCTGACAAGCTACTATCAGGACCTGGGTCTGCGCGTGCGATACATCCATTCAGAAATCAAGACACTGGATCGCTACGAGATCATCCGCGATCTGAGACTCGATAAATTTGATGTGCTCATCGGGGTGAACCTCCTTCGCGAAGGATTGGACATCCCGGAGGTCAGCCTGGTCGCAATCCTTGATGCGGACAAGGAAGGATTCCTGCGTGGCGAAAAGGCCCTGATACAGACATGCGGCCGCACCGCACGCAACATCAAGGGAAAGGTCATACTCTACGCGGATACCATCACATCTTCAATGAATATCTGTATAAACGAGACCAGCCGCCGCCGAAGGCTCCAGGCTCAATTCAACGAGGATCACGGAATCACTCCGGAGACGATCAGCAAGGGCATTCGCGAGATACGCGAGTCAGTCTACGAGGCGGATTATTTCACCGTGCCTGCCGAGGAGGTGGAGCAAAAATGGACTCCGCCGGATGAGATTTCACGCATGGTCAATGATCTCAAGAAAAGGATGAGACAAGCCGCGGACAGGATGGAGTTTGAGATGGCCGCAGAGTATCGCGACCGCATAAAGGCTCTGGAGAAAATGGACATGTTCCTGCGTTGAGGAGTAATGATGAATGATCTTTTGCCCAGACCATGGAAGCTCACCCCGGAGCCGGGGCGATGTGGAAAGGAGACGCGACTTGCAAAGTCTCTGAAAGAACCGGGTAGTGTGGATGAAATTATTGAAAGGGATTTTGATAAGGGGAAGGCCTTCTTTCCCGGAACAAAGGATAGCCAGAAAATCGCAGAGGACACAGAGAGGGCTTTCAGGGAGATTGTCGGTGAGAAGAACATGGAGCAATCCTACTCGCTTGTTATCAGGCCGGATGGATCCGCGATTGCGGCAGGAGACAGGGCCGGCCTTTTTTACGGCCTGTCCACACTGCAACAGCTTTTCGAGCCGGATGGCTCACTGCCCTGCGTAACCATCCTGGACAGGCCCGCGCTTGCATATCGCGGATTCCTCCAGGACCTCTCACGCGGACAGGTGCTCTCGCCTTCCGGCATGAGAAGACTGGTCCAGGCCCTCGCGGCCTTCAGATACAATTTTCTCACTTTCAATATCGAGCATACATTTTCCTTCAAAAGCCATCCCGAGATCGGGGCAGGCCATGATCCGCTTACCAGGGAAGAGCTGGCTGAGCTTTTAGCGTTCGCAAAAGCCAGGGGCATTGAGATCATCCCGTCTCAGCAGTCCCTCGGACACATGCGAGGAATCCTGAGTCTGCCTGAATACCGGCACCTCGCTTATGATGAAAAGCTCTGCTGGAGCATTGATCCCGGAAAGGATGAAACCTATAAGCTCCTGCGCGATCTCTATGAGGACATCATTCCGTGCTATGGATCAAGGTTCTTCAATGTCTGCTGTGACGAGCCTTTTGATCTCAAGGCCCGTTTCGATGAAAGCCGCTTCAATGGCCGGTCCTTTGTCCAGGTCTATTTCGATCACCTGATGAGGTTAAAAGAAATACTGGATGAGCATGGAAAAAAGATAATGCTCTGGGGAGACATGCTGATCTCACATCCTGAAATACTGGGATGGCTACCGGATGATGTGATCGTGCTTAACTGGCAGTATGGCTCCGGGCTCAAGGAAGGCCCTGAATATTACCGCGAGAAGATCAGGCCAATACAGTCTGCCGGCAAGAATTTTCTCACCTGCACCTGCACCTGGAACCTGACCAAAATTTTCACAAACCTTGATGTGATGCAGGCCAATAACAAGAACTTCATCCAGGAAGGTATTGCATCGGGCTCCCTCGGAAACATCCTCACAAACTGGGGCGACATGGGCCACATGAACCTGCTCGGAATGCAGGCTTATCCAATTGCATACGCGGCACAGATTATGTGGACAGGAGAACCGCTTGAGGCGAAGGAATTTGATATGGCCTTCTCATCCGCCTTTTTCAATGACCGGACAGCAAAGCCCGCGGCACTGATGCGAAAGCTACAAGAAGCGAATAGTATTATCCCCGGACCCGAGGTCTTCGGAGACATCGCCTTCCAGATTTTCTTCGATGAAACACTGGCCGGTGATTTCATGCTGACATGCCTGCCCGAAGGGTCTGGAGGACCCGCAAAAGACATGCCGGCAGAGCTTGCAAAAAAGGTCAATGAAGCTCAAAGCCTGCTTGATGAAATTCTTTCTTCCGGGATCATCCGAAAGGAATGGCTGGAGGATATTCGCATTTCTATCCAGCAGTTTCGCATCATCTCTCTCAAGGTGAAGATATTTTGTGAGGGCAAGACCAGGATCAAAAGCCCTGAAGGTCTGTCAGACATGTCCCAGGATTTTATAAGGCTTTCAGAAATGACGGAAGATGCGGCTTTCGCTCTCGAACAAAGATGGCTCAGCCAGGCAAAGCCGTCCGACCTGAAAGGCAACCTCGACCGCTTTCGCCGCCTTTCCGAGGTATACTTAAAAAGAAGCGACCAGTTCAAAGACCTGGCCAAAAGACTCAAGCGCGGCGAGAAAATACCTGAATGGAAGGAAATAGCCCGATCACCAGAATTCATCCCTCACAAGTTCGACCTCATAAAGGAAATGGGGCTTAAAGATTTGCTCTGATGCTCTTCATATATTAAATTGAAAGACAATAAATTCCATGAGTCAGGGCAAACTATTACTGGTTGATGACAGCCCCTCGGTTCGGCAGATTCTGGAGGATAAGCTGAAGGAGGCAGGGTATACAGTTTACTCGGCCGAGAACGGCAGGCATGCTATTGAGATCATCGCTGATTTCATCCCGGACCTTGTGATAACTGATGTGTCCATGCCGGAAATGGATGGCTTTGAACTTTGCAGGTATTTAAAGGAAGACCCCCGGGTCAAGAATATCCCTGTCATCATGCTGACCGCGGCCACTGAAGAGAAGGAGGTGTGCGAGGGGCTGGGGCTCGGAGCATCGGACTACATCCGCAAACCCTTCAGCCCGGCCGAGCTTATCCTGCGCGTGCAGAACATCCTGAAAGGCGCGCGAGAAAAGAGTCGCCTGCAGGAAATATTCGCCCGGCACACCTCTCCGGAGGTTGTGCGGGAGCTCCTGGACCGGCCCGAAGAGCTGATGCTGGGCGGCGAGATACGCGAGGTTACAGTGCTGTTCGCGGATATACGCGGCTTTACCCGGCTGGCTTCAGGGGCAGGACCGAATGAGATAGTCAGGGAGTTGAACCAGTATCTCACGGTGATGAGCGAGGCCGTGATAGCCGAGGAGGGCACGCTGGACAAGTTCCTGGGCGATGGCATAATGGCGGTCTTCGGCGCTCCTCTCAAGCATGAGGATGATGCCCTCCGAGCGGTGCGCGCCGCAGTCAAGATGCAAAAGCAGATTTCGGAAATAAACCAGGGGCGCGAGCGAAGTGGCTACCCGCAGATATGGGTGGGAATAGGTATCAGCGCAGGCCCGGCCGTAGTAGGCAATATCGGGTCGCCCCGGAGAATGGAATACACTGCCATCGGAGACTGCGTGAACGTGGCGTCCCGCCTGGAGTCAATGGCCAAAGGCGGCCAGATAATCGTATCCGAAGAGGTCTATATGAGGATATACGATCAGATCATGGTCGAGGTTCTGGAAGCCGTCTCTGTCAAGGGTAAAGCCAAGCCCATAAATATCTACTCGATCATTGTCTAGAGATGGTTTCATAACCCAGATAGTAGGGGCGTGATTCATCACGCCCAGAAGGAGGGCGCAATAAATTGCGCCCCTACTTTGAAATGTCACATTCAGCAAGATGATTTTTGTGCAAGAGATTTAACCGCGACTTAAAAACCTGCTCCAATGTTTCTGATGCTCAATAAGTTCATTTCGGCACTCTGAATTCATCATCCGTCTCTTTTTGCCAGGCCCTCATGCGGTCTTCAAGCTCGCGGCGCACTCCGGCATGGGCTGGGTCGTGAAAGAGGTTATTCATCTCGATCGGGTCTTTCGCAAGGTCATAGAGCTGGCCGTCATGCACATCGTAGAAAGAGTAAGAGTATTTCCAGCGTTCGGTACGGACCATGCGAGCGGCATAGACCATCTTGTATACACCCAGATTGACATGTGTCTCGGTCTCCGAGAAAACCGCATCCACTACTGGCCCGCGCTCCCCGGTTATAAAGCCGGAGACATCCCGGCCCGGAATAGCCGCAGGCCACCTGGTCCCCGCGATTGAGGCGATGGTCGGCCCGATGGAGATATTTGACACAAGCGCGGAAACATCCATCCGCTTGAACCCAGGATGAGAGATGTAAAGCGGAATGTGGAGATCCTCCTCATAACCCTCGTTCTTCCCGGAAAAGCCGTGAGCGCCCCCCAGTTCACCGTGGTCAGAGGTATACACGATAATCGTATCTTCCAGCATGTCCATATCCTCTAAAGCGGAGAAAAGCCATCCGATATACCTGTCCGTGCCCTCGATCAAGTCATAGTAGAAACTGAGGAACCTGGTCCAATCCTCATCTTCGTAGCGGCTGGTGGGCTTGGCATTCGGGTGGAAGATCATGTTGATATGCGCGACCTTGCTCTCCCGGAGCCGGATCTGGTCAGCCGGCTTACTCAGAAGGTCATCATGCCGGCTTTCAGGAAGGCGCACATCAGGCCGGACAGAATCATCGGGCTTGAGCTGGGGATGGCAGATGTCATGGGGATTGATGATGGAGCAACAGAGGAACCACGGCTTGCCCTTTTTCTGATCCTTGATCCAGTCGCAGGCCTCACGGACCACCTGGTCATCAGCCGCATAGCCATACTCCTGGTCAGGAACCTTGCCACAGTGGCCTTCGTATCCGTATTTTCCTGCACGACCTCTATCCCGGACATTCGCGGTGTAAAAAGTCGGCCCCCTGGACAAATCCCACTTGCCCTTGAACCCGGTCCGGTATCCAGCCGATGCAAGCACCGAGCCTATGTGCGGCTTCTTCCGGTCAAGCGGCTTCTTGGCCACAGGGAATATCATGTTCTGGGTCACGCCGGTCTGGTGGGGGTAGCACCCGCTGAAGATCGCACTCCGACTCGGAGAACAAAGAGGATATGAAGTAAAAACATTGGCAAAGTTAACAGCACTCTCTCCCAGTCGCTTGAAGTTAGGGCGCTTGAGGTCATCCGGCAGGTTCCCGCAATAGCGTTCCTGGTCAGTGATGACGAGAAGGATGTTGGGCTGTTTTCCCCCGGTCAGGTCAGCAAGTGCAGGGCGCATCCTGTCCAGCTTGAATATCGGAGGGTCAACCGGACAGCCCCTGGCCGCACTGGCCTTGCCACCACTAGCCGAGGCCAGCACTCCTGCAATTCCTGCTGATGCCTTCACGAATTCACGCCGGTCCAATCCATGCTTTTTTTCCTTCATATTCTTTTCCTTATTGATATTTTAGATCATGGCTTTTCAACATGCAATGCAATACACGATCCAAAGGGGTGTGCGACATAAATGGTGACTATCCATGAAATATACGGCTCCTCTTGA
>CAZOMR010000156.1:0-8043 GCA_964580655.1 uncultured bacterium | reverse complement strand
TTGCATCGCGGTGATGCTTGATCGATCTCAGCTATTCGATTTAGTAGAATTTTCAGGTTTTTTCGGAGGCGTCCCTGGGCGGAGATTCTGAGTTTTTTCTTGCGTGCTAGGGTGGGGCCGGTATTTTTCAGTACCGCGCCCCTGAAGAGGGTGATCAGGTTGTAGCAGAATGCCACTATCCTGAGGGCGGCTTCGGTTCCGAAGAAAGAATCCAAACAGAATCCATCCGCGCCAAAGTCTTCCTTGAGATTCTTGATGCGGTTAGTCGGCCCTTTTGTTGTAAAACCGCCAGACCTCGATAAGAATAAGGATTGATTTTAGATAACACCCCTATTCTAAATCGGAAAGGGGCAACTGCATTATTTGGGATTATGCGGTCAGAGAAATGGCTTTAGTGAACTGCCCGTTTCTTTTTGGCCAGGTAATCGAGCAGGATGTATCTGCCCAGTTGATCCGGCGCGGTGAAGAATGCCCTTCCCTTGTTGATGTGAGTCATCTCCTCCACAAAGCGGACCAAAGGAGGATCGCGGTCGAGCATGAAGGTGTTGATGGTGATGCTCTGGCGGGATGTGCGCCTCACCTCCTTGAGTGTCTCGTGGCTTGCGTTTGGCGAGATGCCGAAGTATGGCCACTCGATGTAGAGTCTTCCTGCCTTTGTGAACGCGGTTGGCTGGCCGTCAGTAATCAGGATTATCTGCCTCGTGCACTGCCGGTGCGGAGCAAGGAGTCTGTCCGCAAGCTGGAGCGCATCCTGGATGTTGGTGAAGACATCCTCGCCCAGACCCCCTGATGCCTCGATCAATTCCCTGCGGGATAATTTCCTCGCTCGCGTGGCAAAGCCGACAAGGTAAAAGTAATCCTTAGGAAACCGGGACCGGATCAGATGGTCAAGTGCAAGTGCCACCTTCTTGGCCGCCGTGAACCTTCCTCCCTGAAACATTGAAAGGCTCATGTCGAGCATGAGCACAGTTGCGGAATTGGACTGGAATTCAACATCCAGAACCTCGAAGTCCTCTGGAGCAAGGCGCAAGGCAGGGCGACCCTTTCTAGCCTGTCCTGGAAAAAGCGGGCCTTTCTCCGCACATGTCCGTTTGAGAGCGTTAAACAGAGTGCGGGGCAGGTGAAGCTCAAGCGGGTCTCCGAAGCGCCATTCCCGGCTCTGATCAGGCAGTGGTGTGCCAGGGCCTGTCCTCGCACTCTCGTGCGGGCCCATTCCCCCGGGGCTTATCAGGCTGAATATGTCGCGCAGGGCCTTCTGGCCTATGGTCTGCATGGCTTTGGGGGTAAGCGTGAGGTCCCCGTCTTGCTCCGCGACAAACCCTGACTCCTTTAGAAACTCCATGAATTGCAGGAACTGCTCGATGCCTTTCCTGGCCTCTTCTCCGAGAAAGCGAGCGAGGTCATCAAGATTGATGCCCTGGATGTCCCCGCGCTCGATAGCCCTGATCAGATCATCAAGCCTTTTAAGCTCCTCTTCAATCTGCAAAGCCTGCTCAATGCTGAGTGGTTGGTCTCCGCGGAAAAAATTTCCCGCCGCGAGTTCGGAGAGAGTTTGCATCATCTCAAGAAACTCCTGGAATTCCCGCTCGGCCTCCGGGCTTGTGAAGGGATGCCCTTTGAGCTGGCTCACTGCCTGGCCCAGGTTCGAGGGAATCCCGCGAAGCCGTGATTCTCGCTCAAAGAGTTCCTGCATCCTCTGGCGAGATGCCTCTGACCCGGTCATGGAATAATCCAGCGCCGCGGCCTGCTCTTCACCCTCGATCGCGGCCAGTTCCTTGTTCACGATTTCCTGGAGCCGTTTTAGCAATTCGTTCACCAGTCCAGTTGTGTTGAACCGGTTGAGCATCCGGGAGCGGCGCTGGGCGAGCTTACCCAGGAGCCTGTCCAGGCCTTCAAGACGCTGGTTCTTGAGGTCAAAGCGTATGCCCTCGCGCATCATCCATTCAAGAGCCTCGCTGACATCGCCTGTATGGATGAACCTCTCAAGGAAGTCATCAAGCATGGCCTTATGTTCGAGGTCCACATCCTGGGAGCCGTCCCAGCGGGAGTATCTATAGATATATCGTTTCATCGCCGGAGCGGGTGGGACCGCGACGGGACATGGGGGAATTCATTCCGCCCTGGTAGAGTGCTCCGCGGGCTTTGGCCTTCTTGTTGAGTTTGCGATTCAGATGAAGGCCTTCAAGGATGAACTCTGCCGCGCTCGCGAGGTAGGCAGGGGTTTTTTCAATCTTGAGGCGAGAGACCATGTCATTGAGCACGGGAAGGTGCTCGTAAAGGCCAAGGTATTCTATGGAGGGCATGTCCGCGGAGACCTCCATTACCGCGCCCTTTTCAAACGCGTCTATAAGCGGGCCGAGTTCTGAGACGCGGAAGTAGCGGTCAAAGATGTTCTTGAGAGCGCGCTGGATCAAAATCTCGATCAGCTCGACCTCTGTGCGCTCCTCGCCTGTGTATTCGAGTTCGATCCTGCCCCTGGACGAGGCATAGACCGCGGCAAGGTCGCTTATCCTGGGAACTATCTCATTCTCGTGGAGCCGTAGCGCGCGCTTTCTCGCGTTTGCAACCAGGTTTTCATAATTGGAGATGCTCATCCGGACGCTGACCCCTGATGTCTGATTGATCTCCGGAGATTTGCGCGCCTCAAAGGTGATGCCGGCTATAATCTCTTTCATGTAAAGGGGCACTGAGAGCTTTTCCTTCGGCGCAAGATGGATGTGGTGCTCCTGATCCACGATGGCGACCTCGCCATCCCTCTTATCCGGGTAGTGGGTTCGGACATGGGATGAGTAGCGATCCTTGAGCGGCGTGATGATACGGCCCCGATGGGTGTAGTCCTCGGGGTTGGCTGTTGCCACGATATAGATGTCCAGTGGTAGCCGTATCTTGAAGCCCTTGATCTGGACATCGCGCTCCTCCAGGATGTTGAATAGTCCGACCTGAACCTTTTCCGCAAGGTCAGGCAGTTCGTTTATTGCGAAGATGCCCCGGTTGGACCGGGGAAGAATTCCGAAGTGGATAACTCTTTCGTCGGATAGATATTTCCCCTCTGCCACCTTGATCGGGTCCATCTCTCCGAAGATGTCCGCGATGGAGGCATCAGGTGTTGCCAGTTTTTCGCCGTATCTTTCTTCCCTGTGGAGCCATGTAACAGGAATCCGATCCCCCAGTTCTATGGCCCGGAGACGGCAGGACCGACAGACCGGATTGAAAGGATTGTCATTTATCTCACATCCCTCTATGACCGGGATGTATTCATCCAGCAGGTCTACCATGTTCCGGATCAGCCGGGACTTGGCCTGGCCCCGCTCGCCCAGAATGATGAGGTCATGCCCGGAAAGAATGGCATTCTCAATGTCCGGGATCACGGTATCCTCATACCCTATGATCCCCGGAAAGATCACCTCGCCCGCGGCAAGGCGGTGTAGAAGGTTTGCGGCCAACTCCTCCTTTACACTCCGATACCGCCAGCCCGATTCACGAAGTTCCCTTACAGTGGATGGTTTTTCCATGAGAAACTCTTGTTGTGAAACTAGCACAATTTTTTCTTTTAAGCAAAAAGTTTTCTAACCATGCGGTAAAAGCTGATAGAATATGAGCGGAGATGAAGCCAGGACTGGACAGGCCTCTTGTGTTGATATTGATTGTTTTTTTTGCAGGAGCCGCTATCTTGAGCATCCGTCACAAGAGCGCTACGGTTGATGAATTTGCTCATCTTCCTGCCGGGTATTATTACTGGCTCACGCGGGATTTTTCTCTTTATGCCAAGAATCCGCCGCTTGTGAAGATGATAGCGAGTGCGCCTTTGCTTATTGCTCATCCGTCTGCGAAGCGTGATCAGATCGGCTTGCGAAAAGATGCCTGGAGCCCGTGGGACTACGGGACACGCTTCATGAGGGCTAACTGGTCCCGATACAAAACTCTCATTTTCATCGGGCGCTTGCCTGTTATCCTGCTTTCAGCTTTGCTCGGTCTTCTCGTATATCTCTTCTCACGGAGCCTTTACGGAAAAGGTGCAGGTCTTTTGAGCCTGTTTTGCTTTTGCCTGAGTCCGAATATTCTCGCGCACGCAAGGCTCGCCACTGTTGATGCGGGTTCGAGCCTGTTTCTCTTCGCGGCCACATTCGCGCTGTTTAGATTCCTGCGACACCCGGGTCCCCTCTGGGCCTTGCTTGCAGGACTTTGTCTCGGCTTGGCCCAGCTAACAAAATTCACCGCGCTCTTATGGATACCATTCTTCGTGGTCTTCACACTTGTCGCGGGCCTCTGGCCTCGCTGGCTCGAACCCGATAAAAGGGTCATATCGAAATCATGGCCGGGTTATTTTGGATACCTCGTGATCATCTTACTCATCGCCTGGCTCGTCACATGCGCAGGATACGGCTTCAAGGGGCTTTTCCAGCCGACATCGAGTTACACCTTTTACAGTGCAAAGATGCAAAAGATTCAAGATGTCTTCGCAGGCCTTCCGGCACCCCTGCCTGAATTCTATCTGCAAGGCCTGGACGCGCAGGTTCTGGATTCGGAGAAGGGAGAATTCTCAAACTACCTTCTCGGCCAGTGGTATCGCGGTCGGAGGTGGTATTATTTCCTGGTTGCCCTCATATTCAAGGTGCCACTTTCATTGCAGATAGGGTTTTTGATCGCGCTCTTTTCAGGTCGAAGAATCCCCGAAGGGTCTGGAGGACGGGATCCCGGATCAAGGGGCAGATGGTCTGTGAGGCCGGAGGAGGCTGGTCTTGTTTTGATCATGCTGGGCATCTTTGCTTTTTTTTCCGCAGGCTCAAGCCTGCAGATAGGGATACGGTATCTGGTTCCCCTTTTTCCCTTTGCTTTCGTGCTTATTGGAAGGCTGGCCGTGATTCCGCTTTTCGGGCGAATATGGTTCAAGTCTTTGCTTGCACTGCTGGGGTTATGGCTTTTAGCCTCCAGCTTTTTCATCTATCCGGACTACCTTGCCTATTTCAATGAACTCTGCCTTGGTCCGAGAAACGGGCACAAGATTCTTCTGGACTCAAACATTGATTGGGGCCAGGACCTTCCCGGCCTGGCAAAATATATGAAGAGAAAAGGGATTGGCAGAATCCATCTTGCATATTTCGGGCATGTTGACCCTGCACTATACGGGATTGACTACGACCTCCCAGCGAAGCCTCCGGTCCATGAATACACAGCAATCAGCGCCAACCTGCTTTCAGGCTTCCGCTATCCCCTGACCTATCACGACCCCCCTGGTGTAATAAAACCTGAATTCCTTGAGCCATACCTTGGGCAAGACCCCATCTCCCGGATAGGATATTCAATCTTCATTTTCAAAAACCCGGAATTGATGAACCTGCAAGGGGCAAAGCCTTGACCCGGACCGGATCAGAGCAAGCGAAGCGAAACGCATGCCCATGGATAGCGCTGATCGCCATGTTTTTAATCGCGCTGATTCTCCGGGTACTTTATATCTGGGACATCTCTGACAACCCGTTCTTCACGGAGCTTATCATTGACCTCAAAGCCTATGACAATTGGGCCAGGGACATCGCGGCAGGGAACTGGATGGGGAAGGATGTATTCTACCAGTCCCCGCTTTACCCCTACTTCCTGGCCGTGTTATATACCGGGTTCGACCGGAACCTTATTCTGGTCTACATCTTGCAGTCTGTCCTGGGCGCGCTGGACTGCCTTATCATCTACGCGATTGGAAAAGAGAGTTTTGATAAGCGAGTCGGGATCATCGCGGGCTTTGGGGCGGCCATGTACAAGATGTTCATATTCTACCAGGCCCTTATCCTCAAGACTTTTCTGGGTCTGCTCCTGCTTGACCTGGCTATCTGGCTGATTCTTCTTTGCAGTAGGAAAAAAATCAGCCCTGCCCCTGCCCTGCTTGCTGGTATTTCACTCGGGCTTGCGGCCCTGGTGCGTGATAATGTCCTTGCCCTGATACCATTCTTCGGTTTGTGGCTCTTTATTGCCCGGCGCGGAGAAACACCCTCAAGCCGCCTGAGACCGGTCTTGATCTGGTTAATAGGCGTGTTCCTTGTGCTTGGTATCTGCCTTGCCCGGAATTATCATGCAGGCCGGGACTGGGTACTCACCACTTCGCAAGGAGGGCAGAATTTTTATATCGGGAATCATGGGAAAAATTATTGGGGAGTGTATAAAGCGCCGGACTTTGTTCGAGCCAACCCGGAATTCGAGGAAAAGGATTTTCGTGCCGAGGCCGAGCGTCGTAGCGGTAGAGCGGAATTCAAGCCTTCGGAGTTGAGCCGGTACTGGTATGGCCAGGCTTTCAGGGAGATTCGGAATGAGCCCGGCCTTTTTGCACAGAGGCTTTTGAGGAAGACACTTATATTCTTCAATCAAGAGGAGGTCCCGGATAATCTCAACTATTACCTTTACCGCTCCCGCTTCTCGATCATTCTCAGGCTCCCTCTTCTCAACTTCGCTGTGCTTGCCCCGCTGGGAATTCTCGGAATACTGCTTGGCCTGAGGGACCGAAGGGGGATTCTCCTCGCAGTTTACATCTTTATCTACTCCGCCACGGTCATCCTGTTTTTCGTTCTCGGAAGATACAGGCTTTTCGTGGCCGGGCCTCTGCTCGTGTTCGCGGGCTATGCGCTCACCTGGGGCTGGGA
The DNA here is from genome assembly GCA_964580655.1 of uncultured bacterium. Taxonomy (GTDB): domain Bacteria; phylum RBG-13-61-14; class RBG-13-61-14; order RBG-13-61-14; family CAZOMR01; genus CAZOMR01. Next base: position 1,417 of record CAZOMR010000156.1, on the reverse strand, counting down.
AAAAATCCGGGCCAGGGAATATCGCGCCCTCTTGATTCCCCTGATTCTCCTTTTCGCGTTTACCGCATTTACCGAGATTCCCCTCCACAAGCCGAGCTATGCAAGCGCACTCTATAACCTGGGCAATGCCTATGCCCGACAGGATAACTGGGTCAAGGCACATTCAGCATACAAGGATGCGCTCAAGGATGACCCGGAAAATATTCACATCCTCATTAACCTGGGCAAGGCATTAATGGAGCTCGGAGATATGGATCAGGCCGTGCAAGCCTTTGAAAAAGCTGTGAAAATCAACCCGGATTACCTCCCCGGCCGGCTGAACCTGGGCATAGCCCTTTACAAGAAAAGGCATCCTGGCAAGGCGATTATCCATTTTGAAAAAATAGTAGAAAAAGACCCGGAAAATATCACTGCGCTTATCTATCTTGCTGAAATATCAATAGAAACAGGGCATCCCGATAAAGCGCGAAGGTATTTAAGCCAGGTGCTGGAGATAGAGCCTGAAAATTCCTGGGCAAGGGCTTCTCTGGAAGGGCTGAAAGAGTAGAAATTTTCGGGAACTTTGCGGAAACATGGTTGTCTATCCAGATAGCCAAACCTTTTCATCAAGGGGCCGCCCAAAGAGGCGGCCCCTTCTTGGATTGGAACGCGGCTCTATCCGGGTCTTTTATACCGGGCCTTGATTGATCTCATTGGCGCGGCCATAAGCAGTATATGCCGCAATGATATGGCAGACCCAGCCCAATGTCCCGCCAGTGCCTATCCACATGCCCGGTGTCACGATCAGCCAGAATACTCCTCGCAGGATAGTGCCGTTGTAAATCTGACCTGCCCCGGGTATCAGGAGACTGGCCACGGTAGAGATGGTCGGGTTTTTCATGATTCAGCGCCTCTCCTCTATTAATATAATCACTTTCCCATGTGTGTCCAGGTTTTCGCTTAGCGGGACCAGGACATTCCCCGAAAATCACCCTGATTCTTCTGTAAATCAAATGGGTGCAAGGATTTTTTGATTTCAACAAGTGGAAGAGCCGAAAAACTTGTGCTGGCGAGCGATCCATAAAGGGTCATGAAAAATCAACGACCAAAGACGAGGGATTCTTATTTTGCACATGGCGTCATTTTGTCAAGGCCGCCCTGCGGGCGCCACCGAGGGTGGTCTGCGAACCTTGACAAAATGCCTGGCCATGTGCTTTTTGACAATTACTCTGGTCGTTGATTTTTCGTTATTCACCACTCGTTCGCTTCCCTCGCTCTGGATTGCCGCCAATTCTTAATACCCCTCGGGACCGCACTGATCTTCTCTCTCCTCAGACAATCCTATTGGGAACTCAAAATTTTGGGGAATGTCCTGTTAGCGGGACTGATTGAACCGGGTTTTTAGATATGTTATTATTTGAGGTGATGAGGGATCTTT
>CAZOMR010000155.1:0-8064 GCA_964580655.1 uncultured bacterium | reverse complement strand
CTGCGCCGCCGCGCGGCAGGCAGGCCGCCCGAAGGGCGGAAACAAGGGCGTGAGTGCGGCCACCGCACTCACTTAAAAAAAGCGGGGGTACTCCAATTCCCGCTGAACCAGGACACTCTCCGGATGGCCGACCAACAGATCGCTTCCCTCATGCTGTGTGCAAATATCTGAAACAAGGAGAAGAAATAGGGATTAATAATAGACCACTTATCGCTACACGGCGTCCTTGGTATAAGATGGAGGTACTCCCCGTGCCACCTATTCTATTTGCTTATCTTGGTCGTCGGAACACCCGCTTTATACGCAATCTTGCGGGGGTAATGCCCTTGACAGGATTCCTTTGCGTATATCCGTATAAAGAAGACTCTATTCTTATAGATAAATTATGGGAAGTTCTGCGTCATCCCAAAACTATAAAAAATTTATCTTTGGTAGGGAAGTCTTATGGATCTGGGGCGATTAAGGTAGAACCTCGGGCACTGGAAAAGCTACCACTCCCAGTATCAATTATTTCTAAGGTAAAATTGCAACGCTTGGAAAAAATTGAGCAGTTGCAACTCTGTTACCATGGTTAGAAATAATATTATAATATGTTATTTTGCCATGTCAAGTTTCTCTTGAAACAAAATATTGTGTTGCTTATTGAGCTTAATCCTCATACGGGCCGGAATTTCCACCAGTAGTTGTTAAACCCGCCGCCCTCAAACTTTGGGCTCAGGCACTAATGTTAAGTTGACGGCTATTTTCCAGGCCCTTGATAATACCTCTTCACCCTGTAATCAAGTATCCATCGTGCCAGCGATGGAATGATCTGGCTTGAGTTCGGAGCGCAGGGTTTCAGTCAGGCCCACGACCGCGAACTTGGACGCGCAATATGAAGCGTGTCCGAAGCCCCCGATCACCCCGGAGACCGAAGAGATGTTAATAATATTCCCGGTTCCGCTTTTCTTGAACAGGGGCAGAGCGGCCTTTATGAAATGGAGTGTGCCGAAGAAATTGGTATTCATGGTTTCGCGGAATTCGGCGAGCGGCTGGTTTTCAAAGTAGTCGCTGTTGAGGATTCCCGCGGAGTTTATGAGCCAGTCCGGGGGCCCTATTTTCTCAGCTATGTCATTCATTGTCCGCTCGACATTCCCGGCATCAGCGACATCGCATGAAAAGGTCTCCACCCTTGATCCGGGATCAGTGGATCGGGAGAGTATCTCATCGCGGGTCAGGGAGAGCTTTTCAGGATCACGGGCCACCAGTGCCAGATTAGCCCCTTCATGGGCCAGCCTGAGAGCCCGGCCCTTGCCGATCCCGCTAGAGCCTCCGGTTATGATGATGTTCTTGCCCTGAAACATTGTGACTCCTTTTCATAAATTTTCAGGCAGGCCATCCGCGGGAACCACTTTCAATCTATATTATCGCAAAACTCATCGGTCTAGAAATATCTATTTACCTCAAATTGATCAGACAACGCCATTTGCAACTTATTCGCAGATAGAACATAATCTGGGAGTTCAAAGTAAATCCAGTGGCCAAGGGGAAAACTAATGATGAGAAAACTATGTATGTATTTAGTGTTCATGTTCGCTTTTTCACCCTCTGCTTTTGGGGATGCACCGGAGGAGTTCTTCGTGCCGGTTATGGGTGAAAGCGTTCACATCTTTGATCCTGGTGAAGGCGAGTTGCGGCCCTGGTATATCAATGACCACTGCATTGTCCGGGGTCCGGATAATAAATTTCACCTTTTCGGAATAACCCACACGAAGGAGGTATTCCCTCCTCCCTGGGCCGAGCATGAATTCGCGCACGCAAGCTCTGATCAGCTTTTCAGGCAAGGCTGGCAAAAGCACGAGCGGGTGTTGAGGATTGATAAGGAACTCGGCGAGACACATGTCTGGGCACCGCATGTGATAGAGAAGGATGACCTTTACTATATATTTTACGCGGCCGGCGGGGGCCACTGGGATGCAATGACCAACCTGGCCACGAGCCGAGACCTTTTCCTGTGGAAGCGGCATCCAGAGAATCCGATGTTCCGGGATTTCTACGACGCACGGGACCCGATGGTTTATAAACACGGGGATGAATATGTTATGTATTACACCAAGACCTATTCGGAAGATGACCACCGGAGCACTGTGGCCATCCGCCGGAGCATGGACCTGGTGCACTGGTCCGAGCCTGAGTTTGCGCTGGTGCTTTCTGACTATCCGAGGGCGGTCAATTCCGGGCATACAGAATCCCCGTATTATTTCCAGTATAATGGCAGGCACTACCTCTGCATTTGCAATCCTTATTATCACTATCGTTTCAGCAGGGTTTTTGTCTCGGATAACCCGTTTCATTTTGATGAGAAGGATGAGATCACGAGCCTTATCGCGCACTGCCCGGAGGTTATCGAGGCCGATGGAAGGTGGGCTGTCAGTCACGCAGGCTGGTTTTACAACGGCGTATACCTGGCGCCGGTGGAATGGAGAAAGGCAAGAAGGTTTGAGCCTCAGATGATCTTCATCAATGCGGGCGAGACGATTGATTATCTGGTTGCACAACAGGGGACAAAGGTTTCCGATGCAGGTCTTGTAAGGCTTGCGCCAACAAATAAAGCAATAAGGATAGGACAGGGTGGCTACGCCAGGTATCAAGTTCCTGTGCCCGAAGAGGTTGAAGAAATTCAGATGTTTGTTTGCGGAAAAGGCGAGTACGAACTTATAGTCAAGTCAGGGTCGTTAAACGTCGAAAAAAACCTGGCAAGCTCCGAGGCCCTTGACCTCTACTGGCTGGAAAACCCCGAACTCTGGCAGGATGGAACCCTTGAGATTGAGGTCCGAAGCGCAACTAAAAAACCATACAGGCTGAATTGGATGCGGATTTACTTTACCGAATAGTGAGTCGGGCAGATTTTAATCGCGGGACTCTCTTCCGGGAGCCGCTTGATAAAGACGCTGTTCGGTGTCTTCTCTGCCCTGAATGCGGCCTAAATATTCCCGGACACTTCGAGCAGTCAAGGAAAGGCATCTGCCTTGATGAGCCGGTTTGAACAATCACGAAGGGTATGATAGGTTTCTGAAAACCAAGAGCCTCCGCTGAAGCTACGGCTCTCAGCGAAAGCGGATTATGAAAAGCAGGGATCATTATCCTCTCGAATATCCATGGAAAGAGAAAGCATGATGAAAGAAAAAACCAAGATAGCCGGGTTTCTATTGCTTATAATCCTTTCAGTCCCTTTGATACTTCAGGCTGAAGGCCGGTTCAAGAATTTTTCCTTCAAGCTCAAGGGCGAGATAACCAATATCATCACCGAGGACCTGAATGATGACGGCCTTGTTGAAGTTATATTGATTCATCGGGATGAGTCAACCGATCCCCCCTGTCGGCTTCTCAGCATCTTCTGGCATGATCGAATTAATAAATTCAGAAAAGATGACAAGACCTCATGGCTCATCCCGCCTGAAGTGGCCGCAGTGGATGTGGGGGATGTAAAACCGGATAAAGGACAGGAACTGGTCTTTATAACCGAGAGAGGCGTCTCTTACGCCTCTGTGAGAAACGGCAAGGTCGGAGGCATTAGAGAGATAATCCCTGTCCAGTCCGTGGTGGCAATTGCCTCGGAGCGGCACGCGCCTTATTACAACTTTGCCCGGGATTATACCGGCGACGGCAGGGACGACATACTGGTATGTGGTTTTCATGAAACACTTATCGCTCGCCAGGAGAAAAATTACAAATTCAGCATACAAAAAGTTAATCTAAAGCCAGACATAGAGATATTTGCCTTTGACATTAAAGAGCTGATGAAGAGCCCGGAGAACCCCTTTTTCCGGGTGGCCTATTCCGTTCCCCAGATATTTTCCGAGGACTACAATGCAGACGGTCTCATTGACCTCCTAGTGAGTTTCCGCTCTAAAGTCTTCATCTTCGCACAGGATAAAAACGGCTTCTCGGCTGATCCGGTGAAGATATACAGGATTAAGCTCTTTCCGGATGAATCCCAAAGCCGCCAGCAAGGCCCTCCTAACATTGAATTCGCCGACCTGGACCGCGACGGCAGAGTGGACATCCTGGCTCACCAGACAAGTGGTAGAGTGGGCCACATGGAATCAAGGAATTTGCTTTTCTGGGGTAAGAGCGCCAATATAGAGAAGGGCCTCCCGGACATGGAATTCTATACCGAAAACACGGTGATAGGAGGTGCATTCATCCTAGATGTAAACGGGGATGGCCTGCTTGATCTAATGATGCCCACCTATGAGATAGGCGTGTGGTCAACAGGTAAGATACTGATTACCGGCGAGATCACAGTGGACTGGGCCTATTTTCTCCAGAGCACGGAGCATCATTTCAACCAGAGTCCTGACCGGCTCATCACCACAAATCTCAAGTTCAATGTGCGCAAATTCCGGCTGGAGAGCGGTATTCCCAATGTGATCGGCGATTTCAACGGCGACGGCTACCCGGACCAGGCTCTGGGCGAGGAAGAGAATATTCTGGGCATCACTCTCCGGGACAAAGAGGGCGTGCCTCTGGATATGACCGAGCGGATAAACATTCCGGTATCCATGTTCAATCGGGTGGTAGACCTGAACAAGGACGGCCTGTCCGACATCGTGATCTACTACCAGGACCGGCCTGAATATACGGGCGATCTCCATATATTACTGAACCGCGGCCCGTGGACTCCTGATGACTAGTATGGAAAAAAGCTGAATGTCTTCATGCCCCGGGCTATAAGCTTGAAGAAGATGAAGAATTCCACTGATGCCCTTCGTCCGTTTTTCGAGCCTCACGGCATAGTTATTGTGGGCGCAAGGCGATCACCGGGGTTTGGGTATGGAATCCCTCTCATTCTCAAACAACTGGGCTGGGGCGACCGCCTGCATCTGGTCAATCCCGTGGGGGGAGAGCTCCACGGCATGCCGGTTTACACGCGTGTAAGCGAGGTTCCTGACTCTGTTGACTTGGCTATCGTGATTGTGCCAGCCACCGTAGTGCCCGGAGTGCTTCTGGAGGTAGGCAAGCGGGGCATCCGGCATGTGATAGTGGAGAGCGCAGGCTTCGCGGAGACCGGCGAAGAAGGCCGAGCCTTGCAGATCGAGGCCAGGAGCGCGGCCGAGAAATACGGGCTCCGCATCATCGGGCCGAACTGCGTGGGTGTTGTAAATAACGCGAACCAGTTGGCCACGGTGGAGATCATCCCGGAAGCGCTGACCCCCGGGCCGATCGCTATCATCGCACAGAGCGGCGTCTTCGGCAACATCCTCCTTGATAACCTCTACCAGCGCGGGATGTTCATATCCAAGGCCGTGACACTTGGCAACCGCATGGATGTGAACGAATGCGAGGTCCTTGAGTATCTTCATGATGATCCGGAGACCTGTGTGATAATGATGTATCTGGAAGGCGCTCATCATGGCCGGCTCTTGCGGGATACCCTGGAAGAGGTGACGCGAAAAAAACCAGTCCTGGTGCTCAAGAGCGGACGCACGAGCGCAGGCCGGGCCGCCACGGCATCGCATACAGGGAGCCTGTCCGGGGAGGATGAGCTCTACGATAGCATGTTCGCCCAGACTGGCGCTATCCGGGCTGGCACTTTGGAAGAACTGCTTGAGATCACCCGCGTGTTCTCGACCCAGCCTTTGCCGCGTGGAAATCGCCTCGGAATAGTGACCTCAAGCGGAAGCCTCGGAGCCCTGGCTACGGATACCGCTGTGACCGCGGGCCTCGCTTTGCCGTCACTATCCCGCGCCACAGTGGATACAGTGCGAGAGTCAGCTCCAAAGTGGATGAATGTAAAGAACCCGCTTGATGTCGGCCCATCAGGTCAATTTATAAAAGCCCTGACCGCATTGATGGATGATCCCGGGATTGACATGATCCTGGCTATAACCATCATCCCGTTTGCTATATTCAGAGAATTCGGACCCTTGGGCTTCACCGTAAAGCTCTGGTTCGGGGATATAGCCTCTATCCGAGAAAGAGCGCCGCAAAAGCCGCTTGTAGTCTGTGCGCCCGGAAACACCGAATTCATGGATCACATGGCTGAACTCTCAGGCCCGGGCGTGCCCGTGCTCTCATCGCCAGAGCTTGCCGCAAAGGCCCTGTCCGAACTCTGGATATACAGCAGATACAAAGACAGCCACGCTTAACCAGGCAAGGCATCCCTGAACCTTGCATGGCTTCTGTGCTGTGAATTGATCAGTAATAAAACCCGCGGGAGGTCGGCAGAGCATCTGTAGTTACATTCAGCTTGAGCTTTCTGAGCCCGTTTTCGTCTCCCCTGCCAATCACGTGAGTGGTATGGAACTCGCATCCGGAAAGCTGTTCAAGCTTGTGCAAGCAGGCCTCGCTAGTTGGGCTTGCGGCCGCACTGATCGAAAGTGCAATCAGCACCTCTTCTACATTCAGGCTCTCGGACTTACTGCCCAGAATGCCTTTTTTTAGCGTAGCTATATTCTTTATGAGTGATTCCGGTAAAAGGTCTATCTCGTCCGGGATGCCAGCCAGTTTTTTCACCGCGTTCAGTATAGCCGCTGACTCCGCGTGCATGAGAGGGGTGTTTATGCCGATTATGACTCTTCCATCAGTAAGCTGAATAGCCGAGCCACAGTACACCTCCCGGTTACCCTTGCCAAGCTCCTTTGCTTGCTCCGCGGCTTCTCGTGCGGCTGGCACAGTAGGGCGATCCGTTAGCTTTACTCCGACCTGCTGGAGTAGTTTCTCCAGAATAGTTACCGTCTCCCTTTTTTCTATCCCTTGCTTGAATTCCCATGAGTAGCGGAAATGACGCCTGATGATCTCCTGGCGGGCGGCCTCGCATACACTCTCGTCGTTTATGATCCCCTCCTTGGCCATGTTCACTCCCATGTCCGTGGGAGAGTTATAGGAGAACATCGGGGAGTTCTCATCACTGATGCGGGTGATAATTTCCCTCAGAATGGGAAAGTTCTCTATGTCCCGGTTGTAATTGATAGCTGTGTCCCCGTACTTGGCAAGGTGGAACGGGTCCACCATGTTACAGTCCTGGAGGTCCGCCGTGGCCGCCTCGTACGCAACATTAACCGGGTGCTTGAGGGGGAGGTTCCAGATCGGGAAGGTCTCGAATTTCGCAAACCCCGCACTTTGACCGCACAACTGATGATGATATACCTGAGAGAGGCAGGTTGACATCTTCCCGCTACCGGGACCAGCCCCTGTGACTATCACCAGGGGTTTGGTCGTCTTGATAAATGGGTTCCTGCCATACCCTTCCGGGCTGACTATCTTCTCCACATCCGCAGGATAACCCTGGATCTCGGGCTGTGTATAAACGCGGATTCCACGCATCTTGAGAAAGTTGATGAACCGTTCAGCACTCTTCTCGCCGTGATAACGATTAACGATTACTGCGGAGATAGAGAATCCGAAATCTTCCAGATCGTCGAAGGTCTTGAGGGTGGCCGTGTCGTATGTAAGCCCGAAATCACCGCGAATGCGCCCTGTCTCTATGTCTCCCGCGTGAATACAATAAATGATCTCCAGGACGTCCTTCATGCGCTGAAGAAGTTTTATCTTGACATTCGGGTCATAACCCGGCAGGACTCTGGCCGCGTGCATGTCGTGACATATCTTGCCCCCGAATTCAAGATAAAGCTTGCCCGAGAACATCTCTACCCTTTTTAGTATTGCCTCACTCTGGGCTTTAAGGTAACGCTCGTTATCAAAACCGATCATAGACACCTCTTGGGAAAAGGAGTCAGGGCTTTACTTTAAACATAACGCCCTGTCCTTCTCCTTACATCTCAACGGATCAGGTTAAAAAGGAAAGCATTGGTGTCTGATCCCAAAGTTCAGTAAATCCCACACCCATAAGAACGGAACAGGCCAAGGCTAATGCCATCAGTTTACTCTTTATAACATTCTCCTTTGCTTGCCTGATTTTCCGTGTCAGGATAGCAATAATAAATAATTCTGTCATCCCACCTTATTCATAGCCCCCCATAAGATTTAGGTCCGTCCTCCTGCCAAAGTGTGGTAAAATAAGAGCATCCGCCGCCTATCACCACAGCCGCGATCACATCCAGCTCAGCCCCGAGCGCGACT
>CAZOMR010000154.1:0-8067 GCA_964580655.1 uncultured bacterium | reverse complement strand
GGAGGCGCGAGAAGCGGCAAGAGCGCGCATGCGCTGAAACTGGCAAGCCGGGAGGCGGGCATGCAAAGTAAGCGTGTCTTCATCGCAACTGCTGAAGCCCGCGATGAGCATATGAAAAAACGCATCGCAGAGCATCGGCGGAGAAGGGGCAAGAGCTTCAAGACCATTGAGGAGCCGATCGAGCTTGGTTCCGCACTTTCTGCACAAGTCTCAAAGGCCGAGGTGGTGGTGATTGACTGCATCACCATGTGGCTCTCCAACATCCTCTTACAGGGGCTGAGCGACCAATCCATTCTTGAAAGGGTGCGCGGGCTCGCTCGCGTGGTCAAGAATTTCCCCGGCAGGGTCATCATTGTAACAAACGAGGTTGGAGCAGGCATTGTGCCTGAGAATGAATTGGCCCGGAGGTTCCGGGACCTGGCCGGATCGGCAAACCAGATAATGGCCAGGACATGCGACCAGGTGATCTTGATGAGTTGTGGAATCCCCCGGGTAATAAAAGGGAAAGAGCGTCATGGAGAATTTTAGGCAGATTCTTTCAGAGATTAAAGGGCTTGACCAGAATGCGATGAAGGCCGCCAGAATTCATCAGGATAGGCTGACCAAGCCGCGCGGAAGTCTGGGCAGGCTGGAGGATCTGGCGGTGCAGATCGCCGGGATAACAGGAAAGCTTCACCCCGGGGTTGACAAAAAGAGGATTGTGCTTTTTGTCGGAGACCACGGTGTGACGAGACAGGGTGTGAGCGCTTATCCTCGCGAGGTGACCGCACAGATGGTCAAGAACTTCCTGGCTGGAGGAGCGGCCATCAATGCCCTGGCCAGCGTTGCCCGCGCGGATGTGGAGGTGGTTGACATAGGAGTGGACCATGATTTCGGCGAGATAAAGGGGCTTGTTTCAAGGAAGGTGGCCCGGGGCACGAAGGACATCGCGGTTGGCCCAGCCATGAGCAAGAAGGAACTGGAGGATGCGATAGCGGTCGGGATGGAGCGGGCCGAGTCTGCATTCGCCGATGGCGTCAACCTGCTCGCTACCGGCGATATGGGCATCGGAAATACCACGGCCTCAAGCGCGCTCTTCGCGGCATATCTTGACCAGGCTCCGGAGAATGTGACCGGGCGCGGAACCGGGATAGATGATCACTTTCTGGAGAGGAAAATCCGCGTGGTAGAGATGGCCCTTAAAGTGAATCAGCGGTTTCTCTCTGACCCTATTCTCACCCTGATGGCCCTGGGCGGGGTCGAGATCGCGGGAATCTGCGGCATGATCCTTGGTGCGGCCAGAAGAAGAATCCCGATAGTCATTGACGGCTTCATATCCTCGGCCGCGGCGCTTGCCGCGATCAGGATGAACCCTATTCTCAAAGAATACCTTATCTTCGGCCATCTCTCGGAAGAGCGAGGCCATCGTGTTCTTTTTGACCGGCTCGATCTTCGGCCTGTGCTCGCACTGGACATGCGCCTGGGAGAAGGCACAGGCGCGGCGCTGGCAATGATTATTATTGAAGGGGCAATCCGGGCTCACAACCAGATGGCGACTTTCCAGAGCGCGGGCGTCACAGATAAAGCCGAAGAATGAAAAGCCTGCGTGCGGCCTTCTCGTTTCTCACTATCCTGCGGATTCCAGGAGAAGAACCTGGCCCGGAAGAACTCGCGGGGGCCCCTGCCTGGTTCCCCTTTGTCGGAGTGGTCCTCGGTCTTGCAGTCCTCGCTATTGCGGAACTCGGGGGCAAACTTGACTCCCCGGGACTCGCGGCATTCCTTGCTGTGGTTTTTCTCGCGTGGATCACCCGCGGCCTTCATCTTGACGGCCTGGCTGATTGGGCAGACGGCTTCGGGGCCAAAAACCGCGAGGAGTGCCTCCGGATAATGGCAGAGCCGGGAATTGGAAGCTTCGGCGTAATCGCGCTGGTGCTTTTGCTGGTCGGGAAATACATCTGTCTGGCCGAACTCTTCTCTCAGCATCAAAGCTATTCCGCAATTTTTCTTGCGCCAGTGCTGTCTCGCTGGGTGCTCAGTTATTTCCTGGTCAAGACACCATACGCTCGCAAAGGAGGCCGGGCCGCGGTCTTCAAGGAAAACCCCCAGCCAGCACTACTGCAAAAGGCCAGCGTGATCGCGCTTGCGAGCATTCTCATAGCATCGCCTGTGCGTGGGCTATTTTATTGGGGGTGCATCCTTCTCGCCTCGGGACTCATCTACTATCACGCGCGGCAAAGGATCGGGGGCATTACCGGGGATGTGCTGGGGGCCATGGCAGAGGTATCCGAATTCGCGATCCTGGCTCTGGCCTGCTTGCTGTAATTATCTCTCTAAGCTTGTTTTGGGATAATGCTAAAGGATGAGTTTCTTCTTCCCGTTTTTTTTGAACTCTACCACAATCATGGGCCAGCCGCCTTTTGAGAATTTTTTCTCGATCACCTCGCCGGTATCATCCCATGCGCTGTGATAGACTCTATCTCCTAACTCGTATGCATCCCCTCCCGGATAAATGCGCATAGGAGACTCGGGATTTTCTGATGAATCCTGATCAAGAGCCGCGGCCTTGGCATAACCCTTTTTTCCTGACCCGGAACGCGGGAGAAGATTAAGCGGCTTGACCTCGTGACATTTCGGACATTCTACCCAGACAAGATCAGGGTTGCCATCCTCTTCCTGAACCACAGACATAATCAGGGTCTTCTTGCAAACAGCACAATACTCTTTGACCTTCCTGGGATTCATGAAACTACCAAGCCTCCTCCCTTGCCGCCGGGATAATTCTCTCATCTCGCGACAAGGAATGCTCTTCCCCCTGCCTGGCCCAGACGGATTGATGAAAGGCTTATTCATCCAGGATTTCGAGAATGTAGCGCTTCCCGTCTTTTCCGCTGGCGGCCATCATAAGAGTGCGTATCGCCTGGGCATGAACTCCCTTCTTGCCGATCACCTTGCCGATGTCCTCCTTTGCCACCTTGAGCTCGATCACGCACGAGTATTCCCCGCTCACCTCGCTCACCTGCACATACTCCGGCTTATCCACAAGCTTCTTCGCAATGAGCTCCACCAACGTTTTCATCGATTCTCCATTCACCATGCTTGCCTCCACTCTTAACCTCTACTTTTAAAACCCCTGCTTTGTCCCTTTCCGAACTATCCATTCTCCGTAGCAACCGCTACTGCAAAGTAGACACTGCGCCCGGCCTTCGTAGCCGCTCCGGCGAAGTAGGCAAAGATGAATCTGGAAGAAAAGCGGCCCCCTGCCGATTTTCATTATAAAGGATTTAAAAAAGTATTGCAAGAAGAATTTCAATTTTTTTGAAAATTCAGAAAAGAGTGAGGCTTAACAGGTTTTTTTGAGGGAGCTTTATATGGTTCAGGAGAGATGATGCGTATCATTAAGCCGGATGATGACCAGTCCGTACTTGCCATCTTCAATCTCGTTGATCGCACTTGAGTGCTGTTTGATCTTGCGGAAATCATTAAGATCAATTCCGAGGATATTGCATAGGATGCAGACATTGAGTAAATTGTGACCCACAATAGCTATGTCCTTGCCCTGATGCTTCTCCATGATCTCCTGAAAAGCATGCCAGCCGCGGTCCTGTATCTGCTTCAGTGATTCGCCACCTGGCATGACCATCTCGGCCGGCGCTTGCATCCAATTCCGTAGAACCTCAGGGTATTCCTTCAACATCTCCTCGATGTTCTTGCCCTCCAGATGCCCCTGGTTCATCTCTCTCAGTCTTACATCCGTGTGCACAGAAATCCCATGGGGCTCGGCGATGATGTCCGCAGTCTTTTTCGCCCTGATAAGGTCCGAGGAATAAATGGCATCCAGCCTGTCCCCCTGTAATGCCCGGCTCAAAAGCTGGGCTTGTTTTATCCCGCGTTCGCTAAGAGCCACATCGCTAAAACCCTGACACCTCTCTTCCCTGTTCCAGAGCGTCTCGCCGTGCCTTATAAGCAGAATCCGCATATTCGTCATCCCCTCAATTAAATTCCATAAAACATTGCCAAGCTATCACTTAAGCAATGCTGAGTCAACTATCCATATTCCTGACCGTCTAAGAGTTTTAAAAAACCACCAAGGCGTGATCAGGCCTGGGGCTTGAGACCTGAGGCTTGAGTATACTGATTCTATATTCTTGGTGGTAAAAAAGGAATAATAAAAAGTGTTCAACGATCAGGGTTTGAGTGGATGAAGGATTGTGGTATAATCCGAAAAAAATAAGGAGCGATGGAGAATGATAAAGCGATTTTTCGGGTTGATCCTGGTATTGGGCCTGGCTTTTGGGCTTTCGGGTTTCAGCCTTTTCAAGAAGGATGAAAACCTCATCTTGCTCAAGGGGAATCACACTTGGGTGAAGCTGAGAAAAGCAGATAAAGACCTGGGCCAGCTTGACCACCCTATCACCTTCAGCGAAGAGCAGTTGGAATCAGCCCTTGCATCAATCCATTACTTCCGGCCTTCCGCTTTTTCGCTTAAAAAGGACAAGGGCAAGGAATTCGAGCTTCTCGCTCCTGACGATCGGAATTTTCTTGCCCCGCATTTATCAAAAGCTTTTGAGCGGGCAACGGCTGATAAGTGGGTGGACTTTTCCCTGGAATACTTCCGCGGGCAGGGATTCATCGGCGTATACCGTGTGACAGGCGGCGTGATGTTTGTCAAGGATGGAGAGTTGAACATCGTGTTCCGGGAACTTGCCACCGGTATAGCCCCGGATGAGACCATCAAGGAGCTCAATCCGATCCGAAACTATTCATCCTATGTCCGGCTGGTGCCGGGGGAAGGTCAGCGCCTTGCAGTGACCGAAGGAAGGCGAAAACAGATCAGCCATGATAACTGGATAATCATGCCGGTCGCAAAACTTGCACCTGGGCAGGCTCTTTCCGTGCCAGAAGGCATCTCGCCTGAAGAGCCTCCTGGCACTGCGAAACCGGCTGAGCCTTCTCCTGGAGCCCCTCCGGCCGTCTCTCCGGCTCCGGCACCGCCGGCGGGTCAGCAAGCAGTGCAAAAGTCAGCCAGGGACCGGATGCTTGAGCTCCGTGAACTATACGACTCAGGGCTCATCACGGAGGATGAATACCAGGGAAAGCGCAAGGAGATACTTGGGGAGATCTGAGAAAGCCCGGGCCTCAAGAAGGCGGATATAAAATTGAATCCCGATGAAAAAAATAATCCCGGGGCAGTAACTGCTCCCAAAGTCTTGAAGCAGACCACGCCGTGGGGCCGGTGGGAGGTGCTTCGGGAGGAGTTGAAATTCAAGGTCAAGCGGATCGAGATCAAGCCCGGGTACCGCTTGAGCTACCAGAAGCACCTTCGCCGCAAGGAGCACTGGGTGGTTGTTATGGGGAATGCCCTTGTCACGCTAGACGGAAAGGATTATGAGCTTAAAGAGGGGATGAGCATCAACATTCCGAGGAATAGTGCGCACCGGATCGGCAATCCGGGTGATGAGCCCCTGGTCTTCATCGAGGTCCAGCAGGGAGACTACTTTGGCGAGGATGACATCATCAGGTTAGAGGATGATTACGGCAGGGCGTAAGATCGCGGGTATCTGCGCCTGAAAGATTCGGGGAGTTTCGATGTCGAGGAAAAGGAGGATCAGGTGGATAGTCCGGATCATAGGATTGCTGGTGGTTTGCGGGCTAGGTATCTTCGGGTATCAGAGATGGGGGGATTACAATTTATTCCTGAACCTGCATGTGGTTGAGCAGGGCCTGCTTCTGCGCTCAGCCCAACCTCACATCGGGGACATCAAGAGGATTCACGAGGAATATAAACCGGGCACTATCTTCTGCGTGTCCGGGAGAGAGAACAAGTATGTGCAAATGTATGCAAAGGATCATGGGATCAAGGTGCTGAGCATTTCAATCCCACCAGGCGGAACCCCGACCGAAGAACAGGTGGAGTTGTGGTTTGATCTGATGGAAGGCAAAACCATTAAGCTGAAAAAATACTCGGACATACTCGCGGAATGGCCGGATGATAATAAAAGGCGAATCCGATTCCCCTTTCCAGTGCTGGTCCACTGCAGGGCCGGCTCGGACCGGGCCGGGGTCCTGGTCGCGCTATACCGGATTTATTTCCAGGGCTGGTCAAAGGATGATGCAAAGCGGGACATGCTTAAACACTTCCATAATCCCCTCTTAAACCCTGGGCCGTATAAATTCCTCGATCAATACCAGGATCAGGGCAGAAAAAGAAAAGCTATTTATTATTAGGTGCGGAGCAAGCCAGCTCTTATTTCGAAGCATCTTCCTTGATGCGCAGTAGTTCCTTCATGACCCGTGCGAGCCTTGTTTGGACCCCGGGCCGTGCTGTTCTTTTCGCGCCTCCGAATGCATCATGCAATTCCATGTAAAGAAAAAACAACTGGTCGCAGACATTGCGATTTTTCGCGATGGGCTTGAAGACCTTCTTCTTGACCCCGGTCATGGCCTTCTGGGCCTGCTGGATGTTTGAATGTCCGCCGGCCTTGGCTCCCGCCACCACTGCGGCGAACATGGCCGCTCCCAGAGCGCAGGCCTGAGCAGAGCGCGCGAGCTTCATTGGCCGATCAAGGACATCGGCATAAATCTGGAGAAGGAGGTCGTTCTTCTCCGAGATGCCTCCGCAGTTTACCACCTCGCGAACCTTGACCCCGTATTCCTCGAACCGGTTGATGATCACCCTTGCTCCAAAGGCCGTAGCCTCGATCAAGGCGCGATACACATCCTCCGCTCTCGTGTGCAGGCTCTGTCCGAGGATCAGTCCGCTGAGACGCGGGTCAACAAGCACTGTGCGGTTGCCGTTGTTCCAGTCCAGTGCAAGAATTCCGCTTTGTCCGGGCCGGAGTTTCTTCGCCCTTTTTGTCAGCTCTTCATGCCCGAGCCCCTTGGGCGCAAGGTGGGTCACATACCAGTTGAATATATCGCCGACCGCTGACTGCCCTGCTTCCAGCCCGTAGTATCCCGGCAGGATTGAGCCGTTGACAATCCCGCACAGCCCAGGGATGTCCGGGAGTCTTTGCTTGAGCGGAGCCACCATCATGTCGCAGGTGGATGTTCCGATGATCTTGACCAGGGTGCCGGTCCGGATTCCGGAGCCCACTGCGCCCATGTGTGCGTCCATGGCTCCGACCGCGACCGGTATCCCGGTCTTTAGCCCGAAGCGCCTGGCCCAGAAGGAACTCAGTGTCCCGGCCTCACTGTCTGCCGTGTATGTTACCTGATAAAGCCGTCTGCGAAGCAAGGCCAGCCCAGGCGCGAGCTTGGCAAGAAATCTTTCATCGGGAAGACCCCAGTTATCATTGTACATGGCCTTGTGGCCGGCCGCGCAGACATTGCGCTTCATCTTCAATGGATCGGTATTGCCTGTAAGCACTGCCGGGATATAGTCCGAACACTCTGCCCATGAGAAGGCGGCGCGGAACGCCTTCCTGTCTTCTCTCTGGCAGTGAAGTATCTTTGAAAAGAACCACTCAGAGGAATAGACTTCTCCTATCTTGCTGAGATACTGTGGCCGCATCCTGCGTGCGAGTGCGGTTATCTCTTCGGCCTCGGCAAAGCTCGTGTGATCCTTCCAGAGCCATGCAAAAGCATTCAGGTTTTTTGAAAACTCCTTATGGAAGGCAAGTGGCACGCCTTTTTTATCCAGCGGCAGAGGGGTTGAGCCTGTAGTATCCACACCTATTCCGATAACATCTTCCGGACAGAAGGTCTTGCTTGCTTTTCCTGCACCGCGTAGCGCGGCCTGCACAGCCTTTTCCATGCCAGTAAGCCAGTCCTTGGGGTGCTGGCGGGCAAGAAGGTCGTTATCTGGATCAAGAAGGATACCGCCTTTACCGTGACGATAGCCGATCACGCTCTCCGCAAGTTCATGGCCGTTCCTTACATTCACAATCAGGGCGCGCACTGAGTTGGTGCCGAAGTCAAGCCCAAGAGTATATTTGTCCTTTGCCATCAGTCCATCCTCCAAGAATTTTTTCGTTAATTTAGCATAGGGGGCAACAAGTGTCCATATCATTTCTCAATCAATGAAGGCGATTTTTTGATGGGTGTGCGACATAAATGGTGACTATCCGTGAAATATACGGCTCCTCTTGA
>CAZOMR010000153.1:0-8129 GCA_964580655.1 uncultured bacterium | reverse complement strand
ATACAGGCTGGTCTCAAGATCCCATTCTACATAAGCTGTAAAAGTCATAATTAATTACCCCCATTTCAGAAAGGTAAAGGCTTTTAGTTATTATAATAAAGAAAAACGCCAATTTCAATTCACAGAATTCTTCAGCGGAAAGCCTATAGATGGTTTCATAACTTGTCATGAAACATTATGTTAAATTCTGGCATCTGGGTTATGAAACCATCTCTAGCCCAGTATTTTATCAACCTCATCTGCATCTAGGTCTGAGACCATGGGTATGTGGCTTACCTTTGAGGCTTCCGGGGTCAGTGCCGCGATGTCGTCGCGCGTGATGTGTTCCAGTGCGAACTTGCGCGAACCACACATGAACTGACGCAGGCCCTGGGCAAGCCGTTCGTAATATGTATACAGGCCGATGGCTTCCGTGGGTATCCTGTCATAATCCTTTCCGTATTCCCTTTTCAGGTCTTCCGCGGTGACAAAGATGGATTCTCTGGTATGGCCGAAGCGCTCGATATAAACAGGAAGCTGGTTAGTTTCCAGGGCCTTTCCGATAGTTTTGCCCACCATTACAGCCGCTAAGGGCGATCTTGCCATGGCTATTGCCTTGCAGTGCGGCGCGGCCAACGCAAGCCCCTTGAACATCTGGTCTTCCAGGATAAATCCACCTGCGAGCGCAATGTCAGGTACATATTCGCCCTTTTCCGCAAGGCGATCACAATACTCGCGGGTGAGGGACCACATCTCTATGCCGGGCACCCCCCATTCGTTCATCATTCGCCACGGGCTCATACCAGTGCCGCCGCCAGCCGCATCAACCGTGAGGTAATCTATTTTTGCAATGGATGAAAACTTTACAGCACGGGCAAGGTCCGCAGGTCTGTATGCGCCGGTCTTCAGCGTGATATATTTGGCGCCAGCCTTGCGTAGTTCTTCCACGCGATCTACAAAGCTCTCCAGGGTTACCATCCCGACGCGCGAATGCCGCTCGAACTCCACAAATACCCCTTTCTTGAACTCCTCTATCTTGCCCGGGTCCAGCGGGTCCGGAAGAACCACATAACCGCGCTTTTTAAGGGTCTGTGCCTTTTCAAGATTCTTTATTTTTACTTCCCCGCCGATGTCTTTCGCACCCTGGCCCCACTTAATCTCCACAGCCTCCACGCCTAATTTTTCTATGGCATACTCCTGCGCTCCAAGGCGGGTATCCTCGATGTTTGCCTGCAGGATAATCTCGCCATAGCCGTCTTTCTGCCACTCCTTGTAAAGCTTGACCCTGCGGTCCAGTTCGGGAGATTTGACCACTTTTCCATTCTTGATTTCGGCTTTGACATCCATCCCGCAGACGTTTTCGCCGATGGTGAGAATGGTTCCCGCCAATGCCGACCCGATAGCGAGGCCATCCCAGTTTGTCGCGGCCACATTTGTGGAACCGAGGCCCGCGATGATGATAGGCAGACGCATTTTGATTCCCTTGTCGCGACCCAGCCTGACCTCCAGATTCACATTCGGGAAAATAGCCACATCGGAATCTTCCTCAATGCCGACCGCTCCCACGGCTGTTCCCATGATATTGAAATGGGACAGATCAATGGGATAGTCCTTCTGGGATGCGGTGGTGGTGATTCCGAACGGCTGAGGGTAGATAACCTCGTGTCCCCTGTATGCGCTTTTCCCTATCTCGCACATACCGATACAGCCCTCCACGCAAGTCACACACATTCCGCTTAAGGGGCACCAGTCACCGCCTGTTCTGTTTTTGGTCAAAGTGGCGGCTGTCGCATTGTATCGTGTTAAAGTCATGCTAAGGCTCCTTTCAACTCTTTAAAATTTCCAGTCCTGATTCACGCTTTCCTTAATAAACCTTGTGACCCTTGGCACCCACGCTTTCGGAACAGTGCACGCACACAGGGCAGGTCTCCACCGGCACGAGGTTCTGACAGCCTCCGCACAGACCTGCTACAAGGTTATCCGCGGTGCAGGCGCGCTCGCATACAGGGCATATCCATTCACATCCGCCGCAACTGCGGCACTCTTCGGGGGTAACCCCAAAGGCTGTTCCGACCCTGCGGGATGTTCCCCTGCCGATAAACCCTATTCCGCCGGATTGCATCTGCTCCCTGCAGTAGCGCACGCAAAGGCCGCAAAGGATGCAATTTGTATCCTTTATCTTGAACCGGACCTCGTTAACACCGAAATTCGATGCCAGGTCCTGCAAAGTCTTGGAGTTGGGGCAGGTAGATATAAGAAGCTCTATGATGACCTTTCTGGCCTTCTTGACCTTTTCCGAGTTTGTAAGAATCACCTGCCCCTCGGAAGCAGGCAGGGTGCAGGAGGCCTCAAGCGAGGACCTGTTTCCACTCACCACCTCCACTATACAAACGCGGCATGCGCCGTATGGAGTGAGGCCCTCATGATGGCATAGAGTGGGAATGACGATGCCCATGGACCTCGCGGCTTCCAGAACTGTTGTCCCTTCGGGCACCCTGGTTTTTATTCTATCAATAGAAAGCTCAACCATAATTTTTCCTCTTTATGAAACGATCACAGCATCAAACTTGCAAAGCTCGCGGCAAAGCCCGCACTTGATGCACTTTTCCTGGGCGATCTTATGCGGCTCTTTCTTCTCCCCCGATATGGCTTCCTCCGGGCAGTTTTTGAGGCACACCCCGCATCCATTGCATTTATCTTCATCAATGGTGAAGGTAATAAGCGCTTTGCAGACTCCCGCGGGACAGCGATGATCTCTTATGTGCGCCTCGTATTCCTCGCGGAAATACTTTATGGTGCTGAGAACAGGATTGGCCGCGGTTTTTCCCAGGGCGCAGAGAGAGGTTTCTTTTATCACTTCCCCGAGTTCCTCGAGTAGCTCAATGTCTCCCTGCCTTCCGTTTCCTTCAGTTATGTCAGTGAGAATGTCGAGCATTCTGTCAAGACCTACGCGGCAGGGCACGCACTTGCCGCAGGACTCTTCAGTCAGGAATTTTACGAAATACCTGGCCATATCCACCATGCAGGTGTCCTGGTCCATCACGATCATGCCGCCGGAGCCCATCATTGAGCCGAGTTCCGTAAGCCTGTCAAAGTCAACCGAGGTATCTATCAAGCTCTCCGGGATACACCCTCCGGAGGGCCCGCCGGTCTGGACTGCCTTGAATTTCTTTCCCGCAGGTATTCCCCCGCCGATGTCGTAGATTATTTCCCTGAGGCTAATCCCCATCGGCACTTCGATCAGCCCGGTGTTATTGATCTTTCCGACCAGGGAAAATATCTTTGTCCCCTTGCTTCCCTCAGTGCCTATACTTGAGAACCACTTTGCACCCCGGGTGATTATAAGCGGCACATTGGCCCAGGTCTCCACATTATTGAGATTGGACGGCTTGCCATATAAACCCTTTTCAACAGTGTGAATGTGCTTGGGCCTCGGCTCGCCGATCCTGCCCTCCAGACTTGCCATCAGCGCGGAGCTCTCCCCGCAAACAAAAGCCCCGCCGCCCCTTGATATCTGGATGTCAAAGTTAAAGCCCGCTTTTCCCAGGATGTCCTTTCCGAGAAACCCATACTCCCGGGCCTGCTCAACCGCCCTGCTGAAATGCTTGAGCGCTAGTGGATATTCATGTCGGACATAAATAAATCCCTGGACCGGGGATACCCCGTAAGAGATGGCATAAGCACCGATGACCATGCCCTCAAGCACTGAATGGGGGTCCCCCTCAAGCATGCTCCGATCCATATATGCGCCGGGGTCACCCTCATCAGCATTGCAGATGACATAGCGAATATCGCCACTAGCCTCGCGGCAGGTTCTCCATTTTCTGCCAGCAAGGAACCCGCCTCCACCGCGGCCTCGAAGACCAGCCCGGGACACTTCCTCTATCGCCTGGTCCGGGGTCATCTCGGCCAGGACTTTCTTCAGAGCCTTGTATCCATCCCTGGCCAGATAATCCTCAATGTTTAAGGGGTCAATCTTTCCACAGTTATGAAGCACTATCCGTTTTTGCCTTTTGAGAAACTCCTCTTCATCTTTTACAACCCACTTTGAGATTACCTTTCCTTCCCGCAGATGTTCTTTAACTATCCCATCAACTTTCTTCGGGGTTACCTCGCCATATAAAGTCCTGCGTTTAGAGTCCTCAATAACTTCGACCAATACTTCACGAAAGCACATTCCGTTACAGCCGGTTTTTTTGAGGATAACCTGGTCTTTTTCCGGATCAATCAGCTCGGAAAACCTGTCGTAAACTTCAAGTCCACCTGCCACGATGCCGCAAGATGCCAGTCCCACTTTTACTTCTTTCATGAATTCTCCCACCAGGAACTTAAGGGCCTGCTTTGGCGGCTTTCTCCTGCTTCTTCCAATGGCATTTCTTCAGTCCTTACTTTTTTTTACCAGCCTTTGGTCTGGCTTTGCCCGCTCCTTTGCTCTTCTTCGCAGGCTTTTTCATCGGCTTTTTTGCCCCGGTCGCCTTTTCTTCCCTTGCCTTCCCGGTCTTTGCAGATTTCTTTTCATGACCCTTTAGCATCTTCCCGACCTTTGCCGAGTTCATGTGGCCGTAGTATTCTCCGTCAATGAGCACTATCGGGCCAAGCGCGCAAGCCCCGACGCAGTTCACGGTCTCCAGGGAATATTCCATGTCCTCTGTGGTGTCTCCTGACTTTATCTTGAGATTTCTTTCAAGCTCTTCTACCACCAGGCCCGCACCCCTGACATGACACGCTGTTCCCATGCACACAGTGCACTGGTGTCGGCCCTTGGGCTTGAGGCTGAAGGCCTTGAAGAATGTGGCCACTCCATAGACCTGGATAAGGGGAATCCCAAGACTACTTGCTACCTGTCTCAGTGAACCTTCAGGGAGATAACGATATTCGGACTGGATGTCCTGCAGGATTGGCACGAGAGAAGCAAGTGCGCCGCCATAGCTTTTGATTATACTCTCAACGAGAGCATGATCTTTATCAACAGTTTCTATCGCTTCCAAGGCTCACATCCTTTATTCGTCTTTCCCTTCACAAAGCATTGACCTACATCTCCTATGTCCCTTTTTCCAGGCTAAGAATGCGCTACTCCCTTTCTCAATCCGAATATTTTACAGCAACTTACATGCCAATCCTGTGCCATGCCAAAAACCCCCAATAATACAATGACTTGGGAATTTCAACCCCGCTCCACAGGATCAGAAAACATACATCCTTGTTGAATTATGCCGATTAAAGCTACAAAATCGTAGCTTTTGACCGGGGTCTTCTCCGCTTGAAATGAAAAAAGCACATATGTTAATTATATCAGTTTGTCATGGGATTTCAACTAGCTTGAAAACTTTTTTCACCATCAAGCCTCAAGCCTTTTAGAGGGGCAGAAAAGGGTGTGCGACATATTTGGTGATCCTTCAACAGATTATTGTAGGGGCAGGGCTTGCCCTGCCCAAAGAGGGCGTAGCAAGCATCGCCTCTACGGCCGAGAATGAAAAAAGTCACCATTTATGTCGCACACCCGGCAGAAAAACCCGGGTTGACAAATTGCCTGAATAAACATATAATTACTGCAAAATGTCTGAGCAGGAATTCAACATCAAGGCCAAAGGCAAGGCTGCGGATTTGTGGTCATCCCGTTCCCTTTGTCTTTGCCTGGTAGATCAATCCGGCGAGTCCAAGGCCATTACCCCTGGTGCATCTCGACTCCTCGGGCGAAAAGAAACCGATCAGCCTTTTCCGCGTTTGACTGAATTCATCCACCCTGAGGATAGGACTGATTTCCATGAGTTCCTCCATGACCTCGCAACCGGGAAGCGTGAATTCCCTGCTCGTCAATTCCGCCTGGTCAACCCTGCCGGCGGGATCATTGCGGTCCGGATCGAGGGCGAGAGATTTGACAGTGGAACTGGGGAGTTGCTACTTTTGCATTTGCATGAGCGCGAGGCCTTTCCCGATAAGCCAGGTTCCGGCGCTGATGAGATGGAAAGCTTCCAGGCTACTGCGGAATCAATGCTGGAGAGCGTGTTGGACGGGGCCTTTATTGTTGATATAAACGGCCGGATAATACTGGTTAATGAGGCCCTGCTGGAGATGCTCGGCATACGCAGGCACGAGGTTATAGGAATGCCGGTCGGGATACTCTTTGCTACGGAACAATCAGGCATTGAAAAGGCCACCGCGAGGTTCGGCCGGATAATGAAGTATGGAAAAATCAAGGAGATGAACACGGAGCTGACGGTCAAGACAGGTGAAAAGGTCCCGGTAAATTTTACCAGCGCGGTTATCCGGAGCAGGGGCAATGAATTGATGGGAATCCTTGCTGTGGTCAAGGACATGCGTGAAAACCGATTACTTAATGAGCTTGAACAAAAGAATATCGAGCTGGAAAAAGCTTACGCAGAGTTAAAGGACATGGACGCAATGAAGGATGATCTCCTGAGCCTTGTCGGGCACGAGCTACGCGCGCCGCTATCCAATATTCTGGGCTACTCGGAGTTCCTGCAGGAGGAAGACCTTTCTCAAGAGGATACAGAGGAGTTCAGCCGGATCATCTACCAGGAGAGTCGGCGCCTGTCCAGGCTGGTCAATGACATACTTGACCTGAGCCGGATGGAAAGTGGAAGACTGACTTACAACTATCTCAAGGGGGATTTGAACGAGGTAGTGAGAAGGAGTCTGCAGGTGGTGGAAGGCGTGTTGAGTGAAAAGGGCTTGAATCTTGAATTATCCCTGGATAATGGTGTTCCCACATTGGAGTTTGACCCGGATAGAATTCACCAGGTGGTGGTTAATGTCCTGGATAATGCCATAAAATTCAGCAAACCAGGGAAAAGGCTGAAGGTGAAGACACAAGCCCGACCGGGAGAGGCGCTCGTCAGCATTGCTGATCAGGGGATAGGCATAGCGCCCGAAGATGCGGAGAAGGTGTTCAGCAAGTTCGGCCAGATAGAGGACTTGCGCAAACATTCCGTCGGCTCCGGCCTGGGCATGCCCATTGCAAAGCGCATCATTGAGGAGGGCCATGGAGGCAGGATGTGGTTTGAAAGCCCGGGCCGCGAAAAGGGAACCGCTTTTTATTTCACCCTTCCGGAGGGCGAGAGAGAATGAATGGTCCACGCGTCGTGATCGTGGATGATGATGAATTCATCCGCAGGATCATAGACCGGGTCTTGACCCGCGCCGGGTTCATGACTGCCCATGCCGGAACAGGCAAGGATGGCCTGGCGCTGATCGAGTCGTTTTCTCCGGAGCTAGTTGTCCTGGACATCTTTATGCCCGGTGATTATGATGGAGTGGAAGTCTGTCGTCGGCTGAGAGAAAACAATCGCTACCACGGCATGGTCATAGTCATGATCAGCGCGGGAGACCAGCGTCGTGAGTCCCAGCGCTCTATTGAAGCCGGAGCAGACATCTTCATACCCAAGCCCTTTAGTCCCAGGTATTTTCTGGAACAGGTCAAAGTTTTGCTTCGCGAGAAGGGAGGACTCTCATGAACCGAGGAAAGGTCTTTATCATTGATGATGATGAAAACGCACTCAACATGGCACGGCGCGTGCTCGAGAAGGCGGATTACGAGGTCGCCTCAACAACCCGCGTTATCGGGACAACTGCGGCAATTAACAGCTTTATGCCGGACATCATCCTGCTTGATGTGATGATGCCCGCGCTTTCCGGGGACCGCATGGTCGAACTCCTGCAAAAGGGCCTGCGCCACAAACCCAGGATAATCCTCTTTTCCAATAAGTCCGAGGAGGAGCTTGTAAAACTGACAAAAGAGTCAGGCGCGGATGATCACATCGCCAAGATCAACGGCCCTGCATCCATCCTGCGCAAGGTCAGCGAGCAGATGAAAAAGATCAGACAAGAGGATTGAGTGTTTATCCCGAAAAGTGCAGTTAAGACTTTTTATTACATCGCAGAGAGTTTACTTAACCACCAAGACACCAAGAAAACTGCAGATTGACGCAGATTGAAAGATTTTTTCACCGCAAAGACGCAAAGATCGCAAAGAAGAAATAATTAAAGTTAAAGATTCAGGAATAGGTCTGTTGATACTCAAGCCTCAGGCCTCACGCCTAAAATCACCACAGAGACACAGAGAACACAGAGAATTATTTATCCCAAATAATGCAGTTGCCCCTTGAATAGATTGCATCGTTTGTCCCTTT
>CAZOMR010000152.1:0-8170 GCA_964580655.1 uncultured bacterium | reverse complement strand
CTCAAGAGGAGCCGTATATTTCACGGATAGTCACCATTTATGTCGCACACCCGCTCTTAACCTGAATATTTCCCTTCCAACCCATATCATGATATATAATAGCGCTGAAACCAGGCAGTTCATCAGATAAGAGAGGATGAAGAAGGATGTATTTTGATTCGATTCTGGATGTGATCGGGAACATTCCCATGCTGAGGCTACATCGGATGACAGAGTATTCTGTGTTTGCCAAGCTGGAACTCCTCAATCCAGGCGGAAGTATCAAGGATCGCGTGGCCAAGTATATGATCGAGAAGGCCGAGGAGCGGGGTGATATTAACCCGGATTCTATTATCCTGGAAGCAAGCTCCGGGAACACAGGTATCGGCCTGGTGCTGGCCGGTGTGCAGAAGGGCTACCGGGTGATCATAATCATGCCGGAGAGCATGAGCGAGGAGCGCAAGAAGATCATCGCTGCGCTCGGAGGCGAGATGATCCTGATGCCAGCCAGTGAAAGCCTGGAGGGATGCCTGAAAAAAGCGTATGAACTCCGGGACCAGAACCCGCGTATCTACATACCACAGCAGTTCGAGAATCCGACTAACCCCGAAATACATTACCTGACCACTGCTAAAGAAATATGGGACCAGATGGATGGAGAGGTTAGTGCTTTTGTAGCAGGGGTTGGCTCCGGAGGCACCCTGCAGGGTGTGGGAAAGTTTCTCAAGGAAAAGGATCCCTCTATCCTGGTAGTGGCAGTGGAGCCGGAGAATGCGGCCGCGCTTCTTGGCAAGGAGCCGGGACTGCATCAGATACAGGGCATAGGGGATGGCTTTGTCCCGGCTGTGCTGGATGTGGAGATGATTGACGAGGTTATCACCGTATCGGACGAGGATGCGATCCAGACTGCGCGCGAAGTTGCGCGCATAGAGGGGGTGCTGGCTGGAACATCTTCCGGCGCAAATGTATGGTCCGCAATCAAGATGGCAGAGAAACTCGGACTGGGAAAAAATGTCGTTACAGTGCTCCCGGACAGGGCTGAACGATATTTCAGTACCGCGCTGATATAGAAAGAAAAAATTAATGAATTACCAAGAGACAACAATTTGGAGAGGAAAGAAAGAGAAAACCTTAAAGGATATTATTAAAGAAGATTTGGACGTTTTATTTATCTGTATAAACCCAGCTAAAGTTAGTGTTGAGGCGGGACATTATTTCCAGGGCAAATTGGGGGAGCAATTTTGGAAGATTCTTGTATCAAATGGAATTATTCCTGCTCCAGCTAAAGGTAAATATCATGATGAACTTCTGCTGGATTTCAATATAGGCATTGCTGATATTGTTAAAAAGGCAACTGCAAGAGAACATGAACTAGATGAAGAGGATTATAAAATTGGGAAGAAATTATTACTTGAAAAAGTCAAAAGATATTTACCTGAGATTCTTTGTCTTCAAAAGAAAGCTGCAGAGAAATTATTTCCTGGTTATGATGTTAAAAATAAATGGGGCTTCATACAAGATTTGAAAATTTCTAACTCTAGAATTTTCATTCTTCCCTTTCCTTATCGGAAAGATAGTTTAGTAAAAGAAAGAATGGGCGAACTAAAAAAGGAATTAAATAAAATATAAGGGGAAGTAATTATGGATTTCAATTTACCGGAGGAGTTGAAGGTCATCCAGGAGAGCACCCGGAAGTTTGTGGACAAGGAGCTTTTGCCCATTGACCAGCAGTTGGAGGATACCAAGATTATCCCTCCGGAGATCATCCAGAAGATGCGGGACATGGGCTACTTCGGCATCACGCTTCCAGTGGAATACGGGGGCATGGACCTCGGGGCTCTCGGTAACTGTGTGATCCAGGAACAGCTTGCCCATGCAAACCTGTGTTTCAATCTCCTCATCTCAGGCAATGTCGGAATAGGAGCCCTGGGAATACTGAATTTCGGATCAGAGGAGATGAAGCAGAAATACCTGCCGAAATTTGCATCAGGAGAATTAATAGCGGCTTTTGCCCTCACTGAGCCTGAAGCTGGCTCCGATGCGGCCTCGATCCAGACCACCGCGGTGAAAAAGGGAGACAGATATATTCTAAACGGCACCAAGCACTTCATCACGCGAGGGGATATAGCTGATGTCATAACAGTGATTGCGGTCACGGACAAGGAAAAGAGGGCAAAGGGAGGCATCAGCGCCTTTGTCGTGGAAAAAGGGTTTAAGGGATTTCGGGTAGCACGGGCGCAGGCATCCATGGGGCCGGACATCGTGCACCAGGGAGAACTGGTCTTCGAGGACTGCGAGGTTCCTGAAGAAAACCTGCTTGGCTCCGAGGGCGGGGGATTCACTATGGCGATGTCGGTCCTGGATGAAGGCCGCCTGGCACAGGGCGCTCGATGTCTGGGCATTGGCGAGAGACTCCTCAAAATGAGCGCTGATTACGCGAATACAAGAGTCCAGTTTGGAAAGCCGATTGCAAGGAACGAGGCTATCCGGTGGATGCTTGCGGACACAGCGGTTGAGCTTTATGCCATCCGGTGCATGACATACGATGCGGCCTGGCGCCGCGACCAGGGCGAGAATGTGAGAACCAAGGCGAGCATGGTAAAGCTCTTCGGCACAGAGGCCATCAACCGCATAGCGGACAGGGCCGTGCAGATACACGGCGGCATGGGATACATGAAGGATTTCCCCATAGAAGCCATCTACCGCGAGGTCCGGGTGATGAGGATTTACGAGGGCACATCAGAGATTCAGCGTCTGATTATCTCCCGCGATGTCCTGAGAAGCTGAGCGCGGTTCGGGAAAGGAGAAAAGCCAAAATGGCCGAGCGGCTGTTTTTCTCGCAGGACATTATACAGAACTGGTGCGATGACGAGAAGGTCACTTTCAAGGACAACATCCTGACTATACAAGCCGAGAAACCGAGGTCCTTCCAACTCACCCCGGCATTCAGGTTCATCAAGGTAGAGGGCGATGAGTCCGATAAATTGAAACTCCTGGGACAGATCAAGACCGATCCCGAACTCGAAGAAATGGGCGCAGACCGTTATCTCAATTCTTGCATCTGCGAAGACGTGGCATACGGGATGGAACCAGGATACATAGCCATGACAAAACCCGGAGACGATGAAGCGAGTGACGAGGAACTCCTTACTGAATTCCTGCTAAAAAATCTCATAGTCTGAGAAGATAGAATTCATCTTGATTTTGCAAATGTTTCTTTCACGCGTGCCCGGCACCTGCGGGCATGAATCTTTCTTTGAGAGAACCCAGGTGATTGAAAAACGCAGAAGGAATTTTCCTTGGAAAAAAAGGACATAAAGGAAAGGCTAAAGGCCAGGGAGCCGGGCATCATAGAGGATGCGGGGCTCAGGCCTGCCGCGGTGCTCATGCCGCTTTTTGAAAAGCATGAAGAGTGGCATATGCTTTTTACATTGCGATCCCCGGACCTTCCGACTCATCAAAACCAGATTTCATTCCCCGGGGGCCAGATTGACGAAGGCGAGGACGCGCTTCACGCCGCACTGCGCGAGGCCGAGGAGGAGTTGGGGATCAGGCCCGAGGATGTCGAGGTCATCGGCAGGCTCGATGAGATCATCACCATCACACGGTTTCGCATCACGCCCTTCATCGCGCTTATTCCATATCCATATACTTTTCGCGTCTCAGAGGATGAGATAGCCGAGGTTATTGAGATTCCCCTCAACTCCTTCATGGACCCCGAGATATTCCGCCGTGATGATTCCTGGAGATACGAGGGCAAGCCTTATCCGGTCTATTATTTTACAGTGGGAAGGCACACGGTCTGGGGAGCCACTGCCAGGATACTTAAACAGTTCATGGAGCTGGTCATGGACTGGAAAGAGCCGAAGCTAGGATGATGGTTGCGAACTCTCGGCAGGATGCAATAAAATAAAGAGAGACAGAAATAAAGGAGGATATGGTTATGGCTAATCTGGCGGTCAATGGCGGGATTCCGGTGCGCCGTGTGAAAGGAGAGCCCTGGCCGCGCTGGCCTGTATATGGCAAGGAGGAGCTGGAGGGGCTCAAGCAGGTTTTGCAGAGCGGTGTCTGGTCATACAACGGCCCAAAGGAGCGTGAGTTCAACCGCCGTTTCGCAAATCTAATCGGCACAAAATACGCACTCAGCGTGGCCAATGGCACGGTCTCGCTCCAGATGGCGCTGGAGGCCCTTGACATAGGTTATGGTGACGAGGTTATCGTTCCAGGTATAACCTGGCAGGCTACTGCCGCCGCGGTTATTGATGTCAACGCCGTGCCGATCCTTGTGGATGTAGAGCCGGATACATGGTGCATTGACCCGAAAAAGATCGAGCCGGCAATAACCCGTCGAACCAGGGCCATCATGCCTGTGCATCTTTACGGGTGTATAGCGGACATGGACGCGATAATGCGCATTGCAAGAAAGCACAAACTATATGTGATAGAGGATGCCGCACATCAGCACGGCTCGAGATGGAAGGGAAAAGGAGTCGGGAGCTTCGGCAATATAGCCTCGTTTTCGCTCCAGCTATCAAAGGTGCTCACCGCGGGCGAAGGAGGGGTTATCACCACATCCAGTTATAAACTCTGGGAAAGGCTCGATGCATTGCGCAACTGTGGCCGGCGCCCGGTTAAGAAGGAGAAGGGGAGCAAGGGAGGGGGCCAGTATGTGTCCGTGGGCGACCTGATTCAGTCGGGGAACTACCGGATCACAGAGTGGCAGGCCGCGGTGCTTACAGGACAGATAAAGCGCCTGCCTGCTCAGATCATGACAAGAGACCGTAATGCTATCTACATCAACAAGCGGCTCGCCGGGATTCCAGGAATCACGCCCATGCGCCGCGACCCGCGCACTACCCGGCAGTCCTATTTTAACTTCGCTTTCCGCTACAATGCGCGAGGTTTTTCCGGTCTGCCAGTGAACAAGTTCAGGCTTGCCCTGGCCGCGGAACTGGGACTATCGGGAGACGGCGTCGCACCCTGCTACGAGCCGCTGAATGACTGCTCGCTTTACCGGCCTTTGACAAAGAAGCGCTATCACATCAGCGAGGCGCACTGGAAGAGGATCAACCCGGCAAGGTTCCGGCTCCCGGTATGTGAGCGTGCCTATAAAAAGGAATCGGTTTGCTTCCATCATTCCATCCTGCTCGGCACGAAAAAGGACATGGACCAGATAGCGGATGCGATTATCAAGATAAAGGAAAATGTCAGGGAAATTCTTTAACGCGCTCTCAATGAAAGGATGGCGATGAAGCCCGCGATCGTGACTGACAGGGCCTTTCAGGAGGTCGTCCCGGTTACTGAAGCAGGGATAGTGGCGACAAGGGGGGACAAGGCAAAGCCTGAGATTCCTGCCAGTTGCCGGGAAAGAGTTGACCGTGTAATTATACCGGAGTCCTGCCTGAAAAAGCGTGTCAAGGCGCTGGCCCGGCAGATATGCCAGGATTATATCTCAACCGGGATTAACGGGATCAACCTTGTTTACATCCTGGAAGGGGCATTCATGTTCGCGAGCGACCTTGAGCGGGAAATATTCCGCAATAGGGGGCTCGAGATTTTTTCATCCAGCTCGCTGAAAGCCAGCACCTACGGCAAGGAGGTCAAGAAGGCCGGCGAGCTCGATCGAAAGGTCAAGATAATCCACATGCCGGAAGTGCGTGGCAAAGACATACTCCTTGTTGAGGATATAGTTGACCAGGGTTTTACCCTTGTAAAGATCATCAAGATGTTAAGAGATAAAAAGGTCAAATCGCTCAAGGTATGCGTGCTCTTGAACAAAATTCTCAACAACCCTGTCCCCCGGGTGAGAAGGCTCCGCGAGAGCCTCGCATTTGACTATGTCGGCTTCGAGATACCGGACCGATGGATCGCAGGATACGGAGTTGATGCCGGAGGAGATTTCCGGGACCTGCCGTTTATCATCACTGTTAACGAAAAGTTTTACCTGAAGAAAAAATAGCATGGCCCAAAGGAGAATGCGATGAATTATGATCTGGTTGTCACTAACGCCAGGATAGTGGATGTATCCGCAAATACGGTTTATCCGGGAGAGGTATTGATCCGAGGCGGACTTATCGCAGAGGTCGGAAAGAATGGAAAAGCAGGTAGAAAAAGGCCGAAGTCTGAAGTCGTGATAGATGCAGAGGGATGCTATGTTGCCCCGGGTCTGATGGACGGCCATATCCACATAGAGAGCAGTATGCTCGCGCCTATCGAGTTTGCAAAACATGCGTCCCTGCACGGCACAACCGCGGTGTTCGTAGACCCGCACGAGATAGCAAATGTCCTTGGAAAAAAGGGCATCCGCCTTTTTCTCGAACAGGCAAAAACCCTGCCGCTTGACATGTATGTCGGGATTCCTTCATGCGTGCCAGCCACTCACCTTGAGACATCCGGTGCGAGCATCAGCGCGAAAGTCATTGAGAGCATGATAAATGATCCGCGCGTTTACGGCCTGGCGGAGATGATGAATTTTCCGGGCATTATTCACGGGTTTGGCGACGCGCGCACAAAGGTTCAGATAGCGCTCCGCGCGAAAAAGATCGTGGACGGCCACTGCCCCGGTCTTTCCGGCAAGGATTTGAAGACATACATCGCAAACGGCAGGAGCGACGGAAGGGTCAGGATAATGTCAGACCACGAGGCCACAACCGCAAAGGAGGCCCTGGAGAAGCACCGTGCCGGAATGTTCATCCACATCAGGTATGGAAGCGCGAGCAAGGACCTTGACAGGATTCTGCCGGAGCTGATCAGAAAAAAGGTCAAGCTGGATCGCTTCGGCCTCGCATGTGACGACCTGGACGCAGGCGAGCTTTTTGAGCGCGGGCACATGGACCGTGCGGTAAAGCGTGCGCGGAACATCATACAAAGGAATTCAAAGCTCAACCTGGAGGGGGCAACCATCCAGGCGCTGGCCATGGCCACACTTAATCCGGCAAATTATTTCTCGCGCTTCTTCAAAAAGCATTGCCTGCCAATCCCGGGTCTGATCGCCAAAGGCCGGAAGGCCAACCTGGTTATCTTCAATTCACTTCACGACCTGAAAGTGAGCCATGTCATCCACGCAGGCAAAGTGGTGGTGAAAGACGGCCGTCTCGTATTTAAATCACCGAAGGTAAACTACGCGCCCTGGACCGACACCATGCACCTGAAGAAAGAATTTAAGGCCGAAGATTTCCGCATTCCTTATACCGGACAAATGAGCAAGGTTCCCGCCCGCGTGATAGGCGTGACCAAGAACTCTATACTAACCGATAATCTGATTCTGCCCATCAAGGTGAAGAAGGGCAGGGCAGGGCCTGAGCTTTCTCCTGATCCGGCTCGCGACATCATCAAGATAGCTGTGATAGAAAGGCATCGAGGCTCCGGAGCCTGCACCGTGGGCCTGGTCAAGGGACTAGGGATAAAGCGCGGCGCAGTGGCCTGCACTGTTGCACACGACAGCCACAACCTGATCCTTGCAGGCGCGGATGATGAGAGCATGGCTAATGCCGCAAATTTCCTGGCCCGCACCGGCGGAGGCATGGCCGTGGTTCACGGCAAAAATACAACATACCTTCCGCTCAGAATCGCAGGCCTGATGAGCACCTTGAGGATCGAGAGCGTAATTCAGGATTTCAAAAGGGTCAAGCAGGCATCCCACCGGCTCGGAACAAGAATCGAGAATATATTTATCGTTCTCTCATTCCTCGCACTCCCGGTTATACCATCGCTCAAGATTACGGATCAGGGACTAGTGGATGTAAACAAATTCGAATTCACGAGCGTTCTAGCAGAGTAACCTTATTTATGTGACACTCAAATCAGGATAATTAAGTATGGTGTCCCCATAATTTGTCAGAACCACGCACTGGCCTGGCGTGAGCGCCATGGGCTTTTCCAGGAGAATGTCGTAGCCCGCATCCAGCGCGGCCATGGTGGAGTCGAAATGCATCCGGCAAGGAAGCGCATTGATGACAGCGTCCGCAATCTTTGGCCGATCAAGCAGATCACGCCAGTCCCTGAAAGCTTTTGAATGATCCACGCCGAATTTTTGCACGAACCTCTCCCGCCTTGCGTCAAAAGGCTCGGCCACGGCCACAAAATTCAGCCTGTCAGGATACCTCTTCGCCAGGGTGCCCAGATTGAGCTCGCCCCCGGTGTGCGACATAAATGGTGACTTTTTTCATTCTCGGCCGTAGAGGCTCTGCTT
>CAZOMR010000151.1:0-8184 GCA_964580655.1 uncultured bacterium | reverse complement strand
GCAAGGCTATGGGCCTCAATCCCGATCTGTCCAAGACATATTACAATCTAGCCGCGGCTTACCATGCGCATGGAGATTTCGAGAGCGCGGTAGAAAACATGCTTCGCTATCAGGAGCTTGTTCCCAATGACCCCAGCGGCAACACCTCACTCGGACTCATCTATCTGGATACAGGAAGGATTGAGGAAGCGGCCGCGGAGTTCCAAAAAGCATTGGCCCAGCCTTATTTGACCAAGCCCTGGGAAAAACAATGGTTACACCTCGCTTACCTCCAGTTGGGCAAGATCCAGTATGAGCATTATCATGATTATTCCAAGGCCCTGGAATTTTTGCTCAAGGCCGATCAAACACTCCCCAATAACCTCGAGACGGAATACTACCTCGGCCTCACCTGCGCCAGGCTGGGAAAGAACAAAGATGCGGCCCAGCACTTTCATAAGGCCCTTGACATCAATCCCGAGTTTGCACCGGCACTGAAAGCACTGAATAAGCTGAGATAACCTGAGGGGTGGTCATAATTGCACCCCACCAGGCTTCAAAGCATAATCCGCGGGTCCAGCGGATCTGGAGGATTCTTCAAGCACGGCCTGCGTCCGGGCCCCGGGCAAGTGAATGCTGAAAAATCAACGACCAGAATAATTGCTGAAAGCACATGGCTCAGGCATTTTGTCAAGGCTCTACGACCACCTTCGGTGGCGGCCTTTAGGCCGGCCTTGACAAAATGACGCCATGTGCAAAATATAAATCATTTGTTCCTGGTCGTTGATTTTTCATGACCCCTCGTGGTGAAACAGGTTAAAGCCTTAAAGTCAGGCAAGGTGATCTTAAGCCGAATGAACCTGAAAAATTACCAGATTTCAATAGCTCGGGGAAGCTGATTTATGATCACCCCTCAGATAACCTTGTGGCCTCAATACGGGCGAGAAAGGGCTACAAGAACTCGCGCACACCCTTGAAGGTTTTTCGATGAATCAAACATGGGCCGTGAGCAATGATCGCTTCCTTGTGCTCCCTCGTGCAGTAGCCTTTATTCCGGCTGAAATTGTAGACTGGAAACTGGCGGTGATATTCTTCCATCAGCCTGTCTCGCGTCACCTTGGCGATGATGCTGGCCGCGGCGATAGAGAGGCAGTAGCGGTCCCCCTTGCAGATGGCAGAAGACGGGATGTCCCCTGTAAGAGGCACATTGCCGTCCACCAGGCATAAGTCCGGCCTCATCCTAAGCCTTGCAACGGCTCTGGACATGGCAAGAAGAGAGGCCTGCAAGATGTTGAGTCTCTCAATCTCCTCTACAGAACACTCCGCAGAGGCCAGATCAAGGGCATCCTCTTTTATGAGAGAAAAGAGGATCTCGCGCTCCTGGGGACGAGTTAGTTTGGAGTCCTTCAACTGCCATAGCCGGGATTGAGGGTGAATTCTTTCCGGCAGAATCACTGCCGCGGCAACCACTGGTCCGGCGAGCGGGCCCCTTCCAGCCTCATCCACGCCTGCGATCATAGAGAATCCGCGCTCACGCCATTTTTTCTCGAAATAGTTATGAGCAGAGCGATCACGGCTCTCCGGAATTAGAAGGTGCGATCTGGTTTTTGATCGGCTCAAGTTTTTTCGCTTTTTATCCGAGATTGAGGGAGTGGCTGGCGTGCTTTGAGTGAATTCGCTGTGTGGAAAAGAGGATAACCTGGGTTCGGTCGGAGAGTCGCTTAAGCGCCTGTGAGACAACCATCTGGCGTCCCTCGTCCAGGTGTAAATAAGGGTCATCGAGGAGCAGAGGAAGGGGGTATTTTTGCACAAGGAGTTCAAGCAGTGTGAACTGTAGCGCGAAGTAGACCGCGTCGCGTGCCGCGGGGCTGAGTTGAGCCAGGCTGGCCTCTCCTCCACCCTCGGTGGTGATTAGATGAATGACCCCTTCCTTGTTCCATTCCGCCTTTTGATAGCGCTTGCTTGTGAGGGCCTGGAGGTATAGTTGAAGCCGGGAGGAGAAATGCTGGATCAGTTTTTCCCGGTCTATACCCAGAAGGGAGACCGCACCGGAGAGCATGCGTTCATATGCGGCCGGAGCCGATGGTCCGGAAAGTAGTGTAGCCGATACATCATGGTCCATTCGGGTTCGGCCCGGATCCGGAGCCTGGGCCGCTGGTGCTGGTTCGGGCAAGGCAGAGGAATGGGAAGACAGGTCCGGGACTGCGGCGTCTTCAGCCCCTGGTCCGGGCTTATGTTTATCGAGCAGTTCTTCCAACTCTTTGATTTCCCGTTTCATCTCATTGGGGTCCATGCTCACCGCAACATGACTTCGAACCTTTTCCTCAAGTTCTTCTATCCTGGCCTTCAAATCTGACTCCTCTTTTTGCAGGGAGTCCCAATCTATCTCTATCATCATTTCGCGCCGCCGTCTCTGCAGATTCTTGGCCTTCTCCTGGACCTTACGATACTTCTCTATCTTTTCCTTAAGCTCATCAGTTGATTCAGTATCAGTCTGCTCCAGCAGACGCCTGGTCAGCGCTCCTTCAACTTCAAACTTCTTGAAAACTACCTGGCGCTGATTTTCATAATCCTTGATGGTTTTCTCTATCTTCTCTATCTTGCTCTGTAAGTCCAGATGTTGCCAGGCCATATACCCTATGATTCCAAGTCCCCCTAGAAT
Source organism: uncultured bacterium (assembly GCA_964580655.1). Lineage (GTDB taxonomy): Bacteria > RBG-13-61-14 > RBG-13-61-14 > RBG-13-61-14 > CAZOMR01 > CAZOMR01. The sequence continues at coordinate 5,543 of CAZOMR010000151.1, read as the reverse complement.
CAGGAGGGCAAGAACCTGGAATGTCTGGTTGAAACTTCTCAGTAGTAAAGAACCTACGCCCACCACCAGCAAAGCCACGCCTACTTTGAACAGGCTCTCTTTATAAAATATCGGCTTCTGCTTGTGCATCATTAATTCCTCGTCAAAAACCAGGGCCTTCTCGTCTATCTTTTCAATCTCTTTGGCCTGCATCTCAAGGAGGTTATTGTATCTTCCCAGTCGCTCATCTATATTCTCAGGCAGGTTTTCAAAAAAGCTATAGCTGTCAAGGATTTCTTCTGCCTGCTTGATCGCCTCGTCAACCTTGTTAATATTCTTCTTCTTTCCCTCGATCTCGAAGATGCGCGCCTGGAGTCCATCAATTTCAAATTGTAATTCTTCCAGGTCTTTTGTCCGAGCGTATTCATCCTTCAACTCCTTCAAGCGCTTTTCTTTCTCCTCTATCTCCTTTTCACTCAGTACTTCCTGGGCCATCATTCCCGGCATGCTCATCCCCGGGGGAATCATGCCGGGGGGCATCATCCCCGGGGGCATCATACCCGGGGGCATCATACCCGGAGGCATCATCCCCGGAGGCATCATCCCTGGCGCTCCATAAGTTGAAGGGCCGGGGTAACTCATCTCCTGGTATCCGAAGCCGGTCTGGGGCTGGACTCCGGGCATGGAGCCCGGGGGGCCGGGAGCCTGGGCCGGTGCGGCATCAGCGTGTGGCTCGGGCTTTTGAACCTTCAATTCTAGAGGCAGGCTTGAGGGGAGTCGTTCCGGCTGATTGATAAACATATTGCGGAAGGTCTCAAAAGGTGGCAGATCAAAAACATCGGCCAAGATCGAGCCGACCTCAGTGGCCTCCTCGGCCATGGTTTCGTATTTCTGTTCATCGGGGTTAAATCGAGAGAGCGCTATATGATTGGAACTGAATTCCCGGAGCACCCGGTAGGTGTCCTGCTTCCGTGCAAGAGTCAGGCCTGCCCGTGAATTTTCCACACCATGCCAGCTAAGAAATGATATCTCCTTTTCTCTGAAGCGATCCGGGAACAGCAATTCCAGGATGACCTCCAGAAGAGTTGACTTGCCAGACTCATTGGAGCCGTAAATCAGGTTGAATCCCGGCTTGAAAGTGATCTTTTGGCTCTTCCTAAACCTCCTGACCCCCTCCACAACCAGGTCTACTAATTGCATGGACATTCTGTTTATCCAGGCATACTATTCGGTTCGCTTCTCTTTGATCCGGGCCGCCTTGCCCACCCTCTCGCGCAGGTAATAGAGCCGAGAGCGGCGCACCGAGGCCTTTTGCTTGACTTCTACCTTTACAATCACGGGCGAGTAAAGCGGGAATATCCTTTCCACACCTATTCCGTAAGACACCTTGCGCACAGTGAATGTGGTGCGATTAGCTCTGCGCTTGATCCGGATCACCACTCCCTCGAAGACCTGAGTCCTCTCTTTGTCCCCTTCCTTTATCTTGACATGCACCCGCACAGTGTCCCCGGGACGAAACACTGCGCGATCAACTTGCATATACTGCTTCTCCAGATTTTCCAGTTTACCCATTGTCAACTCCATTTTTACAGACTTTTGATTCCTTTGTCAATTCTTACAGACATTCTCGAAAAACCCGATCAAGGATTATTGCGGCCGCGCTTCTTACTGAAAGGTGATTGTACTCCGCATCCGGTGAAATCGGTTCGAGAATACAATCAGCCTCTTTTTCGATGAATTCCCTGCTCAAGCCCCAGCCGGTGCCGAAGAGAATAAGCCAGACCCCTGGATCCTGGTTCATCTTTCTTTTCATCTCCTCGTAAGAAATGGCTCCATTCATGCTCCTGGCAGTCGTCGCTACCACCTTCGGGGCCTCGCCGTGAACATCCTCGATCTTCCGCCTGACCTCTTCCAGGCTTGTGGCCGGCTCCACCAGCTCAAAGGCCTGGCGCCGGGTCTGGTTATATTCAGCTCCCCGGCCTGAAATCCAGTGCCGGATCAGGCGCCGCACCAGCTTCTGCTGAAGCTCAAGTGGTGTCACCACAAAATACCGCTCGCACCCAAAAGTCAGGGCCAGCCGCGCCAGATCATGCACATCCAGATTGGTCACTGCCGTTGTCACCACCTGGCCATTATGGTTGTAAACCGGATGATGAATCAATGCCAGGCAGGTCGCCTTCACCTCACGCGTGACTCCTTTATCCTAACCTTGCCCCCGATCGCGCTTTGCATCTGATCGAATCTCTTCCAGAAACTCGCACTCCTCTTTATCAGGGGGGTTTTTCTCCAGTAAGTCAGGCCGCCTTAACATCGTAACCCGGAGGCTTTCCTTCCTCTGCCATCTGTGCACCCTCGCGTGATCTCCCGAAGTCAGCACCTCCGGGACACTGTGTCCTTCAAAATCCGCTGGCCTGGTATATTGTGGATGTTCGAGTCTTGCCGGGAATGAGTCCTGCCGAGCTGACTCTTCGTTGCCCAGCATGCCGGGAATAAGCCGGGCCACAGCCTCGATCACCACCATTGTCGCAAGCTCCCCTCCACTCAACACATAGTCGCCTATGGAAAGCTCCTCGTCCACAAGATAGCGCCGCACCCGCTCATCAATTCCGGCATATCGTCCGCAGACCAGGATCATCCTGGGGCGAAGAGAAAAATCCCATGCCATCTCCTGCCGGAACAGATTCCCCTGAGGGGAAAGCAGTGTCACCGGCGCCGCGTCTTCTCCCATGTCTTGCACTGCCCGGATCGCTCTGGAGAGCGGCTCCGGCTTCATCACCATGCCGTCGCCCCCCCCGTAAGCCGTATCATCAACAGTGCGATGACGGTCAGATGCAAAGTCCCGAATCTGATGAAGATGCACCTCTATAAGTCCTTTTTCCTGGCCCCGCATGATAAGTGCCTCATCCAGAAACGACTGGAACATTTCCGGGAAAAGCGTCAATATGTCAAACCTGTGGATCATAGCCCTTGCCCGGCTCGATTATTATCCTGCCTGAGATAAAGTTGACCTCGCGCACTACCTCTCGAACCGCTGGAATCATTATCTCGCCTGAGTCCGACTCCACCACCAGAACATCGTTTCCGTCCAGTTCAGGCGCTGTGGACAGGATACGGGAGATCCTTCCCAGGCATTTATCATTGCACCAGACCTCAAGCCCGATGATCTGATACCAGTAATATTCGTCTCTCTCCAGTTCGGGCAAGTCCTGCCTTCGCACCAGAACCTTTAGTCCACGCAAATTCTCGGCATCATCCCGCGTCATACACCCCTGAAGAGCGGCCACGAATATCCCCTGATGCTGGCGCACATTCTCTAGCGTGTAAGCCTCTGGTTCTCCCTCGGCCGCCTGGAGAAATATTTGATTCACCTTGAACAGCGTCTCGCTATCCATGTTATACAGCCTCAGCCGCACCTCTCCGCGAAGGCTAAAAGGCCGGCCCACCATGCCCAGTTCAATCAACTCATCACCCCGGGACTCCCTGGAATGAGCCGGTTGTTTTTTAGTGGAATTCAATCCAGTATCTCCAGCACTGTTCGCTTGTTCTGCCGGGTACTGGCCGCATTGAGAATGACCCGCATCGCTTTGGCTGTGCGGCCCTCCCGGCCAATGACCTTACCCAGGTCTTCCTTTCTCACCTTAAGCTCCAGCACCGTAGCCTGTTCCCCCTCGATCTCTGTTACCTGCACCGCGTCCGGATATTCCACCAAGGATTTTGCAATGTAGTTGATCAGTTCCTTCAAATCACCCGGTTTTGACATGGCACGATCCTCTCTTCCCTGGTTATAGCTAAAGTGGCCAGAATGTTCTGCGATGATTAAGCCCCGGGCTCATCGAACGGAGGAGAGGCCGCGGCCGTCTGACGGGAGCGGCTTAAAGGCCATAGCCCCTGCTTCTTTAACAACTGCTCCGCCGTGTCCGTGGGCCTGGCACCCTTTTCCAGCCAGTGGATCACCCGATCAGCCTTGAGATTCAGCTCCGGCGGGTTCATCCTTGGATCATAATAACCAAGCTGTTCAAGAAACCTGCCATCCCTCGGAGAACGAGAATCAGTCACCACCAATCTGTACTGCGGCTGTTTCTTCTTGCCCGTTCGCGTCAATCGTATCCGTATAGACATATCTCTTCAAACCTCCCTTTTGCCTCACACAGGCAATCCTGGAAAGGATTTACCCTTGCCCATCCGCTTCATCATTTTGCGGAATCCCATATAATTCTTGATAAGCCGATTGACATCCTGCACCTTTGTCCCTGAACCCCTGGCGATCCGGGCCCGGCGAGAGCCATTAAGAACCCGATGATCCTGTCGCTCCCCCGGTGTCATCGAGTTGATGATCGCCTCGACCCTCTTCAACTCCTCTTCCGGAGGAGTGAGTCCCTTCATCTGCTTCATGTGGGGGCGCATTCCGGGGATCATGTTCATCAAATCCTCCAGGGGGCCCATGCGCTTAAGTTGTCCCATTGCGGCATGGAAATCCTCCAATGTGAATTCATTTCGCTTGATCCGGCGTTCCAGGTCCCGGGCCTTTTTTTCGTCCATGGTCTTTTCGGCCCGCTCGATCAGACTGAGGACATCGCCCATATCCAGGATTCGCGAGGCCATTCGTTCCGGGTGAAAGACCTCGATGGCCTCGGGTTTCTCTCCCACGCCCACAAGTTTGATCGGCTTGCCAGTCACTGCCCGGATACTGAGTGCGGCTCCTCCACGGGCATCGCCGTCAAGTTTGGTCAGGATAACCCCTGAAAGCCCTACCGCCTGATCAAAGGTCTCCGCCACTGTAACCGCATCCTGTCCGGTCATGGCATCTGCCACGAGTAGTGTCTCTGCAGGGTGAATTTCCGCTTTCAGCTCTTTCATCTCCTGCATCAGTGGCTCATCAATATGTAGCCGGCCGGCCGTGTCAATTATCATAGTGTCCAGACCCTCTACAAGCGCCCTGGACCGGGCCTCCCGGCAGATATTTACCGGCTTCATATCGGACTGCGTGCCAAAGACCGGCACCCCGATCTTCTCCCCCAGCACCTTTAGCTGTTCTATCGCGGCTGGCCGATATACATCAGCCGGCACAAGATACGGATGCCGACGCTGGTCCCGCAGGTATAAAGCCAGCTTGCCCGCTGTTGTAGTCTTTCCCGAACCCTGCAGGCCGATAAGCATCAGCGAGACCGGCGGCGCACCAGCGAGGTTAATCTTCTCAGCCTTCACGCCCATAAGATGCACCAATTCATCAAAGACAATCTTTACGAACTGGTGTCCGGGCTTGAGGCTGGTCATCACCTCCTGGCCCAGGCCGCGTTCCTTGACCCTGCCAAGGAATTCCTTTGCAACACGATAGTTGACATCCGCTTCCAAAAGATGAGTACGCACCTCGCGCAAGGTATCCTCGATATTGCGCTCGCTGATACGGCCATGTCCCCGAAGTTTCTTCAGGGTCTCGGTAAACTTATCGGATAAGGTCTCAAACATGATATAAAGTAACCAATTATGTTATCTTTAAACCTGATTTTTGTCAAATTAGCTTAAGGCCCTCAGGAAAGTATAAAGGCATCAAGTATGATGCTTTC
>CAZOMR010000150.1:0-8279 GCA_964580655.1 uncultured bacterium | reverse complement strand
AACCTGGAGGGAAAATTTCTAGAGATTATGGTGCGTTATGACAAGAATTACCTATTGCTTGCGGAATCGCTGAGTCCAGAAGACCTTTTTGCGCTTCATCACCTTGCCGATGATCTCTCGGGTTCCTGATGGGGCTTATCCCCTGAAAGTCGCTATTTGACTTCACCGCCGAAGGCGGATTAACATTTGATTTATGCGGTCAAAAGGAGGCTTGATATGGAAGTAAAGAGAGAGTGGCTTGCGCCATGCGGCTTGTATTGCGGGGTATGCGGGATTTTAATCGCGCACCGGGACTCAAACCAGAAGTTCAAAGAGAGGCTTGCCGGATTTTATGGCACGAGCCCTGCTGAGATTCGATGTGAAGGCTGTCTGTCGGATGTTCTCTTCAAGTATTGCGAGGTCTGCCCGATCAAGACATGTACTCAGGAGCGCGGGTATGAAGGCTGTCATGAGTGCGATGAATTTCCCTGCGAGCATATAAATAACTTCCCCATGCCCGTGGGCAAGAAGGTGATGCTGAGGGCCATCCCTGAGTGGCGGGAGCTGGGCACGGAGAAATGGGTTCAGGCCGAGGAGAGTCGCTACCTTTGTCCGAACTGCGGCGCTAAACTCTTCCGGGGCGCAAAACGCTGTCGCAACTGCAAGGAACCCGTGGATCAGGATTGAGCAAAGATATAACTGTATCTTATTTCTTTGCGGCCCTCGGGTCTGTGTCAATGGTATCGGGGGTGACGCCTTCTTTTTCAAGGATGCCTTTGATGACGCGCTGTGTCTCGGTCTTTGGCATCTCTGTCATGGTTCTCCAGTATCTCGGGATCGCGAATTTTGCGAGTTTATCCTGGAGGAACTTGACTATTTCAAATGGATCGGGTTTCTTGCCCTCAAGCGGGACAATAACGGCCATGACCTCATCCTCGGCAAGTTCCGATGGCACGGCAAAGACCGCGCACTCGACTATATCCGGATGTTGTAAGATCGCCTGTTCCACCTCGTAGGCCGAGATGTTTTCGCCCTTGCGTCTCAGGGACTCGGTCTTGCGCCCTGCGAAATAGAGGTTTCCCTTTTCGTCCTTGTAAACCATGTCCCCGGTATGTAGCCAGCCGTCTTTCATCTTTTTCCCGCTGGCCTCTTTATCCTTGTAGTATTCGACCGCCCTGTCCTTTTCTTTCCCGGCCCAGAAGATCAGCTCTCCGGGTGTTCCGACCGGGACATCCCGGCCATCATCATCCACGAGCCTGTATTTTCCAAACAAGGGTTTTCCCATGCTTCCTACCGGGGCGTTTCCGAAATTTGTGGTTATGAAGCCCCCGCCGTCCACCGATCCGTAGCCCTCGTATATCAGGGTTCCGAAGCGCTTTTCAAAGGGCTTCCACATTGCTGTGGGACAGGCCGCGCTCAGCACATACCTGACCTTGTTGTCCCTGTCCGTGGGTTTTTCCGGCTGTTTCATCAAAATCGGGATCATCGCCCCGATAGAGTTGAAGACTGTTGCACCGGACTCGCGTATCTCGTCCCAGAAGCGGCTTGCGCTGAACTTTTCGGAGACAGCGGCTGAGGCCTTGCCCAGCATGGCCATAGTCACAGTGAGGATCAGTGAGTTGGCATGGAACAGGGGTAGGCAGGTGTAGTAGACATCGCTTTTTTTCAGTGTAGCCCTTGCAAGTACAGCCATCATTTTGATCTGGGTACGGCCGTACCTGGTTGGCACCCCCTTTGCCCTGCCGGTGGTGCCGGAGGTATAGAGCATCATGCAATTGCTTTCCGGGTCAATTGATACTTGCGGCTTTTCCGCGCTGACATCCGGGGAGTATGCCCCATCAAGCGAAATTGCGAACCCGGGAAGGTCTTCTGCTTTTTCCGCGCCCCCGGTATTGATAATCAGTTTGTGCGGGTGCTCGAGTTTATCCTTGATCGCATCGTAATGGGGATACAGGTCAATGTCCAGCGTGATGAAGTCAGCCTCTGAATGATTGAAGATATAAGCCAGGCCTTCGCCCCTCAGCGCTATGTTGGTCGGAACCGCGCACATGCCGAGCTTCTGCGCGCCGAAGAAGACATCCAGCCAGCGGGGCGAGTTCTTCATGACTATCGCGAGCACCTTGCCAGTATCTCCGCCTATGCTTTTCAGGAAGTTGGCCATCCGGTTGGCATTTTCGTCCATCTCGGCATAGCTAAAGGATTGGCCCTTGAAATAGAGCATGGTCTTTTTGCCCAGCTCGCGGGCGCGCTCCTCAAGGAGCCCGGCGTGGGACAGATCATTGACGAACACGGGCCTTCCGGACTTGCGGGACGCCTTAAGGCTTGCACCCAGGTCCCCCCTTTTATATTCATCTGCGAACGCCAGGATCGCGCCCTTTGCCAGATTCAGCATTACATTCGGCATCCTCAATCCTCCTTGAGCTGGCTCTTGAAGAACTCCAGCCGTTTAAGCGGAGCCGGCCCGAACATGGCCTGTATCTGTTTGCCGTCGCGCATCCGTTTTTCCTGGCCATAGTCGTGCATGTAGCCGTAGCCCCCGAGGCACTGCACACCATCGGTTGTTGCCCTGGTGGTCGCGTCTGTGACGAAGATGCCAGCGGCAAGGCTTATGCCTGGGTCCCCGTCAGCATCCGCGGCCCGGCAAGCGGTCATGCAAACAGCCTCGGCCGTCTCGATCAGCACCGCCATGTTGGCAAGCATCACACGCACCTGGTCGTGCTCTATAATCTGCTTGCCTCCCTGGTAGCGCTCCTTTGCGAATGATACGGCCTCCTGATACGACCCGATCAGCACCCCGAGAGAGAGCGATGCAAGCGGGCCCCCGAAGCGCGCGCATAGCGCAGGATACTCATTCCCTGCTTGCCCTTCTTCTCCGAGAAGATTTTCCTGCCCGGCTTTTAGTCCCTCAAGCGAGACATCCGCGACCGGACAGTTGTGCAGACCCAGGCTTATCACCGGCTCGCCGACCTTGAGGCCCGGGGAATCTTTTTGAACAAGGAAAAGGCTGGGCTTGCCTGATCCCCGAACCTCGGCAGGGACTATCATGAATTCTGCCACAGGAGCGAGTGCGAGGTATGGAAGTTTTCCCTCAAGCACATATCCTCCGTCATTTTTCTCGGCCTTTATATCCAGGGGGATGTCCGTAGGGGGCGCATATACCGGAAAGGCAAAGAGCTTCGCGGATGCTTCATTGCCTGACTTGAGATATTTTTCCGCGACATCCTGCCTGGCCCACCTGGCTATTGCGGCCTGGGCGAGGGCCTGGAGGAACAGGACTGCGGCGAAGCTGGCGTCGGCCTGTGCCAGTCGTGAGAGGATCACGGAAAGCGCGGCCATGCCCTGGCCGGTTCCTCCATAGGACTCTGGAACGGTCAGGTGCAAAAGCCCTATCCCGGATGCGGATTGAAGGGCATCCTGGTTGAAAGGGGTGTAAGGGTGATAATCAAGATCAAGGGCTTTGGGCTCAAGCTCTTTTTTTGCAAAGCGCTCGGCCAGCTCCTGGAATGACCTGAGTTCTTCAGGGCCAACTAAAATGCTGGTCATTTTCTCTCCTCCTTAATTGCGGGTATTGTTTTTGATATTGCCACCGCTTTCCCTGATTATAAGTATCATCCCTTAGATTTATCCCTATTAACCCATATCATTTTATCTTTTTCTAGTATAAATTGTTGATAAGTGTCAAAAATACTTTTATCAATTTTATCCTTTGCATACGGATTATGATAAACTTTAAATATATATTCAATTCTATTACCGGGAAAAGGGATTATTTGCTCAAAGGATGCAATTGCACTGATTCTTGTGTTTTTATTTGGCTGAAAGAGTCCATCGTAATTAAATTCATCTTCAATATCTTGGGATTTACCGCCAACAGGTATTGATATGTATGGATGACCATAAAGTGCTTCTATAATACCTGATAAATCATCCGAAATATTAAATATTCCTTGCGAAGCAAATACAATAAGATTCATTGAATTAGTAGGTAATTGATCCATAGCTTTTTCTATGTTCTGCCTGATCGTTTTCTCATCATCACCATATGAAAAAACTTTTGCTTTAAAATGTCCTTTATAATAAGATTTTACTTCAACCATTATCTTTTCTTTGTTTGAAAGAATAACAGCTAGGTCAAGCTTTTTTTGATTTCTTCCTGGAGGATAAAATTCTATTTTCTTTTTAAGAATTTTCTCAAAAAAATAGGCAACTGCTAATTCTTGATAAATCTGATAGAAATCCTTCTCCTTTTTGGAATGCAGACTTTTGATTAAATGCGCATCTATTATATTGTGATGATATGCTAATTCAAGTATCTTATCGAATTCTTCTCGCTTATATTTAGAACCAGGGCTATTACTTACGAGGAAATTCCTTTGATCATAAGGATTTTCTTCTTCTCTGTTTTTTAATTCTTCATGTAATTTTTTCAAAATTTCTTTAGGAAAAGTTTTATTAAAATATTTCATCTTTTCTTCCTTTTATCAGGTCTTTTTTTGAAACTCGCAAGCCAATGGTCAAAGTCATCTTCACCTTTACGATACGGGTTCTCACGATCAAGCGACCAACGAAGAGGGTTATGAATAATATATTCGTGTATCTTATTCAAAGATTTTTCGTTCCGGATGACATGTTCGTAATAATTGCGTTGCCATAGGGATTGCCCTGATCTTGACAGCATGCGGTTTACATTGATTGCAGAAATAGATTTAAATGCGCGAATGATATCGCCCAATGTAGGGGCGCTGCTTGCTGCGCCCGCTTTGGGCAAGGCAAGCCTTGCCCCTACGATTATGATTATTCCATGAATATGATTCGGCATGGTCACGAAGGCATCCAATTCAATACCAGCAAACCGCGACGGAAGATCGTTCCAGCATTCCTGAACAATTCGACCCGTATCATTCAACCGCATTTCGGTGTCAATGATTTTTCCAAACACAAATTCCCGATTCTTTGCGCATATTGTTACAAAATACGCTCCGGCCTGAGAGTAATCATATCCCCGAACACGAATTGACCTACGATGATGGCTTTTCGATTCGTCTTTCATAATGCCTCAAATATTGCTAATCTTTGGGCAAGGCAAGCCTTGCCCCTACATTATTAATAAACCTCAACTCCTGGGACATGCCTTCCGAGGTAGTTATTGAAGATATTGAGGCGGTTAAGCTGGTTTGTACCCTCGAATATCTGGAGCAGTTTTGCATCGCGGAAGTATTTCTCCATTCCGCGGTCATGCCGGACACCGGTCTCGCCAGCCAGCTCAAGCGCGAGGTGGCAGTTCTCCATGGCGACATCCGAGCCGACCACCTTAGCCATGGATGCCATGTATTGAACCCGCTGGTCCTGGACTTTCTCTGGGCTGAAGAAATTTTTAATAAAGACCTTTCGCAAAAAATTTGAATAAAGTATCTTTTTGTATGGACGGGTTTGAAGCAACCATGCCATGAATTCTGTATTCATGAATGCTGGAAGCGTGTCGAAACCCATGGCCATGTTCGTGAGGTTTGCGAAGTATGATTCCATGTATACCGCCCTTGCCATGAATACATTCATCACCATGTTTGTAAGGTGCGCCTGGACCCACTGGTGATTGATCATTGTCTTGCCTTTGAGCTTGTGGGTCTTTGCGAAATTTATCGCGTGCTCGGTGACTCCGCGGGCTGTTCCGGTGGACCATGCTCCCACGTAGGCGCGGGTGATGCCGAGCACTCCTTTTAGAAGTCTCGGGTATTGGCCCGGGAACATCTGTCCGAATTTATCATCCTGTGCCAGGACAATGTGTTCCTCCGGAACAAAGCAGTCCTCGAATACCAGCTCGCTTGCTAGCCCTGCTTTTTGTCCCATTTTATGTTCCTTGCGGCCCAGGGAGAAGCCCCTGGAGTCTCCTGGCACGAGGAAGCATGCGAATGTCTCAAGCGGTCTTTTCATATCAAACGCCATGATCACCACATGATACTTTGCCGCATGCCCGGTCGAGATGAACACCTTGCGCCCATTTAGAACCGCGCCGCCGTTCACTCGCTTTGCCTGGCAAACAAGCTGAGCCTTAGGATACAACTCCTCCTCTTCCACATCCGAGCCAGCTGTCGGCTCCGTGATGGCGCAGGACAGCATCACCGGATTCATGGTCTTCTCGCCTTCCACGATCTTGCCGAGCAAGTCATCAAGAATCCTGATGTTGAAGGTCAGCATCAGTGAGGCCAGGGCCAGACCGTGTCCGCCCATAAGGCCCACGAAAGCGGTATCAGTGGCGGCCTGCTCCTCTGCTACCGGCCCAAGAACCGCCATAGGCTCGCCAGAGCCGCCCATGAACTTCGGGATGTAGCCCGAGAGCCTCCGGTGCCGTGCCGCGAGTTTAACCATCTCCCATGGCAGGTAATCAGGGTTTTCGTAAAACTTGCGGTCAACCTCAAGTACCATGGGCTTCAGGTGATTGAGGCAGAATTCCCGGTTGACCTTAATCGCGCTCCTGACATCATCCACCATCCTTTTCTTGAACCCGTGAAGATACATGAGGCTGAAGAAGCTCTCGTCAAAGGCAAAGAGGTTCTCATTGTCAAAATCTATCTCCGGCATTTTTCCCGTTCCTTCCTTTTATTATTACTCCGAACCCTGAATAGCTTACATTTTTGAGCTTTGATACCTCTAATTTCCCCTCCCTGGATGGGAGGGGATTAAGGGGAGGGTGTTTATGCGCAATTTAATCACCCCCACCCTGACCCTCCCCCATCAAAGGGGGAGGGAATTCAATTGTGATTGTAAACTATTTGGTGCTTTTCTTAATAACTACACCTTTCCTCCGGATCCTTCGGACTCCAGTATATGGACAGTCATCGCGGCTTCCTCTATGCCGATGAACCCGCCTCCATTCTCGGCAAGCGCTATTCTCGCACCATCCACCTGCCTCTTTCCCGCCTGACCTCGAAGCTGAGAGACCAGCTCCACTATCTGTGCAATCCCTGATGCCCCGATCGGATGTCCGCGACACTCAAGTCCGCCGCTCGTATTGATCGGGATCTTGCCCCCGAGCGAAGTGGCACCCGATTCAGCAAGGACTCCCCCCTCGCCCTCTTTCGCAAACCCCAGCTCCTCGGAAATATATAGCTCTCCGAAGGCCGTGGCGTCGTGAACCTCCGCAACATCTATGTCCTCAGGGCCCAGGCCGGCCATCTCATAGGCCCTCCTGCCAACCCTTTTGGCAACCGGCTCCTCCCCATCGGCCCTCAGCGTGCCGGACCCTATGGCCGAGCCCCTGATCTTCACGGGCCGGGCGTCTTTCAGGTTTTTGAGAAATTTTTCCGAACAGATCAGCGCGGCCGCGGCACCATCTCCAATCGGCGCGCACATGGCCCTGGTCAAAGGATATGATACCAGCCTGTCATTGAGAACATCCTCCACGGTCATCGGTATCTGATACTGCGCAAGAGGGTTCAACGCCCCGTTATTATGGTTCTTGCTCGCTATCATGGCCAACTGCCGCTGGGTGGACCCGTGCCTCTTCATGTGACCCCTTGCGCCCGTGGCGTAGATGTCCATAAACGCGGACCGATCGCCTCCGGACTTCTCATCTACCTTGCCTTTTTTCTCCAGCTCCTTGCGCTTTTTCTCGGCTTGTTCCCTCATGGCCTTGATTATCATGGCGGTGAATTCAACATCTGTTCCGGACATGAACCCTTCAAACATCTTCTTTTTGTCTTCCGGGAAATACACCTTTTCCGCGCCCACTGCGAGGACCAGATCATAAAGGCCGGCCTTGATGCTCATGTAAGCGCCGTGAACCGCATTTGCGCCGCCGGAACACGCGTTCTCTACATTCATTATCGGGATACCCTTGATCCCGAGAGGCAAAAGCGCGACCTGCCCCCTGATACAGTGCTGACCTGTGCTCATGCCCCAGCCGGAGTTGGAGAACCATGCGGCCTCTATCTGACCCTTTTTCACAGGCACATCCTTGAGCAACTCCCCGACCGCCTCAAATGTCATCTGCTTGATGCTCTTCTCAGGATACTTGGCAAACCGCATCATCCCCACACCTATAATATACACATCACTCACCCTCGCACTCTCCTTTCACGGACTCAAGATAAAAACTTTACATATCTTACCATAATAGAAAGGGTGTCAATACACTTCCAGAGAACACTTATCCTTTTTATCCCGAAAAATTCAGTTATAGGGACAGAACCTGCGTGTAAGCCATCATTGCGAAGTGCAAGGGCGGGATTAAGTCTTAAGTTTCAAGTGAAGGGCCTGTTGCCCAAATCAATTTGTAGTATAATATAAAAAAGATTCCCTGC
>CAZOMR010000149.1:0-8341 GCA_964580655.1 uncultured bacterium | reverse complement strand
TTTTCGTTATTCACCACGCGTTCGCTTCCCTCGTTCTGGATCGCCGCCAATTCTTGATACCCATCGGGACCGCACTGATCCTCTCTCCCCAGACAACCTTGTTGGGATCTCAAATTTTCGGGGAATGTCCAGATAATTTTTCCCATTGCGTGAAGAAAAAATTTCCTGTATAGTGAGACACAAGTATTTGCGGTAGCTTGGTTTATCAACACTAAATCTAGTAGCTTGATTTGATGATGAAGGTTTGCGTTCTGGCAAGCGGTAGCAGTGGAAACTCGATATGGGTGAGCTCATCCAAGGGCGCAGTGCTGTTTGACGCGGGCATATCTTTTCGCTCGATAAGAAAGACGCTTGAGGGATTGGATGAGGATGTGGGCGGAATTCAGGCTGTGGCGCTTTCCCACGAGCACACTGATCATATCAAGGGATTGTCCGGGGCGTTCCGGAATCTCGGAGTGCCTGTTCTGGCCAACGCTGGCACGGCTCAAAAGGTTTCACGGTTGAATGGAAAGATGCAATTCAGGACTTTTGAGTGCGGAAAAGTCTTCCAGGTGGCCGGACTCAGGATCAGTGCGTTTTCTGTTCCGCATGATGCCGAGGATCCGGTCGGGTTTGTGGTGGATGATGGATCATCAAGGCTGGGAATTTGCACGGACCTCGGATTCGCAACAGGGCTGGTCAAGGATAGGCTTTCAAACTGCCGGGCCGTTATAGTGGAGGCCAACCATGACCGTGAGATGTTGATGCAGGGGCCGTATCCGTCTTGGCTTAAACAGCGCATCCGGGGCCGGCATGGTCATCTCGCAAATCACGAGACCGCGGGACTGCTTGAGCATATCAATCACCCCGGACTCGAGCATGTATACCTGGCACATCTGAGCCAGGTGAATAACACCCCGGAGCGCGCCGAGGATTGCGTGGCAAGAGTCCTGGACAGAGACCGGACACGCTTGCACCTCACCTTCAAGGAGCGAGCCTCGGACAAGATCGAAATCTGAACTGAAGAGCGGAGAGGACTCATGATTGCAAGATACACGAGAGCGGAAATGGGCCGGATATGGAAAGACAAAAACAAGTTCGACATCTGGCTCGAGATAGAGATCCTGGCCTGTGAGGGCCTGGCCAGGGCTGGTCTGATACCCAGGGGTGCGGGTGCCCGGATTAGAAAGAAAGCCGGGTATGACATGGCGCGGGTTAATGCGAGGGAACAGGTTACAAGACATGATGTCGCGGCCTTCGTGGATGTAGTGGGCGAGAGGATCGGGCCGCTTGCGCGCTACCTGCACCTTGGAATGACAAGCTCGGATGTGCTGGATACATGCCTCGCAGTGCAGATGGTCCAGGCCTCGGACATTATCATCGCGGACATCAGCCAGATGCTCAAGGTGCTTAAGGCCAGGGCCCGGCGCTATAAAAAAACGGTGATGATCGGGCGCTCTCACGGCGTGCACGCAGAGCCCATAACCTTTGGCCTGGTCATGGCGCTCTGGTATGACGAGATGAGAAGGAACCTTGAACGGATGCACCTTGCGCGGGAGATAGTGCGTGTGGGCAAGGTCTCGGGCGCGGTCGGAACATACGCGCACCTTGATCCAAGGGTGGAAGCCCATGTGATGAAGAAGCTGGGACTCCGGTCCCCGAATATCACGACCCAGATCATCCAGCGGGACAGGCATGCCGAATATCTCTCCACACTGGCCGTCATAGGTGCCAGCCTGGAGAAATTCGCACTCCAGGTACGCCACTGGCAGAGGACCGAGATCAAGGAGGCCGAGGAATTTTTCCGGAAGGGACAAAAGGGGTCCTCGGCCATGCCGCACAAGCGCAACCCGGTGGGGTCCGAGAACATATCGGGCCTGGCACGGCTCTTGAGGGCAAACGCGCTTACCGCATTGGAGAATGTCGCGCTCTGGCACGAGCGGGACATATCTCATTCCTCGGTCGAGCGCGTGATCATCCCTGATTCAACTATTGTCCTGGATTACATACTCCACCGGTTTACGGACCTGGTTGAAAACCTTCTGGTATACCCTGAGAACATGCGCAGTAATCTTGAGATGACCCGGGGCCTGATTTTCTCAGAGGGCGTGATGCTTGCGCTGATGCAAAAGGGTCTGAGGCGCGATCAGGCATATACCCTGGTCCAGCGGAATGCCATGAAGGTCTTTGAGCAAGGCGATATGGACTTTAAGTCCATGTTGCTTGAAGACCCGGAGATTCAAAAGCACCTGAGCATGAAAGAGATAGAGGAATGCTTTGACCTGAAGAGATCGCTACGGCATGTGGACATGATCTTCCAGAGGGTTTTCAGCACAGATAGGCCGTGAAGGAACAATAAGGAGGACGAGGTTGTGTCTAAGATAAGCGCCGCGGAAATCACGGCGCAGGGAACCCACCAAGTCTCTTTTAGATTCTATGCGGGATTATTTGTTGTGTCCTTTGCTTTGCTCTATCTTGAGATCCTTATCAACCGGGTCTTTTCTTATGTATTATGGGCCAACCTGGCCTATCTTGTTATCAGCATCGCGCTTCTTGGCCTGGGTGCGGGCGCGGTGTGGGATGCAGTGGTTTTCAAGCCGGCGGCTCGGCCGGAAGCGCGTTTATCCAGAGCCGGGCTGGCATCATCGCTCAGCCTGGTAGCTGTTTTTATGATCATTGGCCGAATACCAATGGCTGGTGGCTTTTCTATTGTGATCCCCTTGATGGTGCTCTACTATATCCTGTCCTTCATTCCGTTTTTCTTTATGGGTCTGATTCTTGCGACCATCTTTCGCGTGCAGGTTAAGCAGGTCGGCTGGATTTACGGGATCAACATGGGTGCCAGCGGGCTTGCGTGCCTTGCGGCTCTCGGGTCCCTGCGGCTCATGGGAGCGGAGTCCGGTATCCTTTTATCTGCCGCGCTATTGAGCCTTTCCGCTATTCTCTTCGCCCCTCCCGAAGATCGCAAGGTCAAATGGATATGCGGAGTTTTATGCTTTATCTGGATAATGCTCTTAGCGCTTCGGCCCCCTATTTTCGATTTTCAGTCTTCAGGTGTGAAAGAGATATGGTTCTTCAAAGAGAACTGGCCTGACTTCCGGCTCGAGTATCAAAAATGGACTCCGGTTGGAAGGGTTGATGTTTTTTCCTCAAAACAAAGCGTGCTCACGATCGGTGATCAGGTATTTCCTTACAAATGCATCACCATTGACGGCGCGGCCAATACAGCCATGTTTCAGCAAGAACCGGACATGGAAAAGACTTCCTTTTATGAGGGGACTGTTTACGGCCAGGGGTATCTTCTTTCTCATCGTGACCGGGTGCTGATAATAGGCGCGGGTGGAGGAACTGATGTTAAAACCGCGCTTCATTTCAAGGCGAAAAACATCGTCGCAGTGGAAGTAAACAAGGAATCCATAAGGATAGTGCAGGAACTATATCATGATTATGTTGGCGCGATATATGATCAACCGGGCGTGAGTATTGTTCATGCAGATGGCCGGAGTTTTCTATCCCGGTCCCGGGAAAAATACGATCTCATCCAGATTTCCGCAATTGACACATTCTCGGCTATACACTGGGGCGCATACATGCATTCGGAGAACTACATCTTCACCAAAGAGGCTTTTGTTGATTATTTCCGACACCTAAGCCCTGAAGGAGTGGTAGCAGTATTTCAATATGAGCCTTTTCCCCCACGGATAGCGCTCCGGACCTGTTCCATTGCACTCTCCGCGCTCCGGGAGCTTGGTGCAGAGCACCCGGAGAATCATTTTATCGTGCTACGACAGGGCATCTGGGTGGTGGCGCTCATCAAGAAATCCCCGCTTGGGCCGGAAGAGATAGAAGCTTATTTACAACGGCTGGATCAATCACAGATACGAAAGGTGATAAATTTCAAGGCAGGTCGTTTCCATAGGGAGAAGGTTAATCTAAGGATTCTCTATGCTCCGGGACATTTGAAAGAAAACCTATTTTCCAAATTTTTTCAAATGGCCTCCAGGAACGAGGAAGGCGAGTTTATTCGCTCCTATGATTATGATGTCTCTGTCTCAACTGACAATTCGCCTTTTTTTCACAAATATTATACCTGGCAGTTTCGCCTCGGATCCGCAGGCTCTATTGGCTTTTACATCATGCTGGTGCAATTGCTCCAGAGCCTTCTTTTGTGCCTGATCTTTATTTACCTGCCCATCCGTGTCTTTCGCAGGAGAGAGGTCCAGCCCATGCGCCACCACCGGATGATCGCCATTTATTTTCTCTGCCTGGGTCTGGGCTACATGTTCGTGGAAATCACTTTAATACAGCGCCTGTCTCTCTACCTGGGTCACCCCATGTATTCCATGGCTCTGGTATTGGCCGCGCTATTGATCTCTTCCGGAACAGGTGCTGCGCTGTTTCAGAAGAGCGCTTTTGCCGAAAAGAATCTTGTCAGCCTTTGCGCGCTCGCGATCCTTTTCTTTCTCTCTGTGTTTTGTCTCTGGCTTCTTCCGGTCTTCATAGAAAAAACCCTGTTCTGGCCGCTTGGGGCTAGATTTATAGCATCCGGGCTCTGGGTGGCTCCTCTGGGGCTTGCGATGGGAGTGCCTTTTCCAGCCGGGCTGAGAATGCTGGGAAGGTCACAGTCCCATGCAGTGCCCTGGGCCTTCGGAATCAATGCCGCGGCCTCGGTTGTAGGTTCTATTCTCTGTGTCTTTCTGGCCATGGAGGTTAATTTCAGTGCGGTCTTGATAACCGCGGCCGGACTCTATCTTCTGGCCGGGTTGTTTATCCGGGTCTTTCCATCGGCCCAAAAGACTTCCCCGGAGCCTGTAATTCAGGCATAATACAAGATAGTATTTTGGGAATGATATGATCCGTGAATGGAAATGGCTGGTGCTAATTCTGATTGTGGCAGGGGTGTATTTCTCGCTCATCTTCAATCGCGGGATAAACGTAGTTGATGAAGGCTGGTCCTTGCACAAGGCCCAGATGATCTGCCACGGCCAGCTTCCCTATCGGGACAACTTTTACATGGTGACCCCTGGATCAATTTACCTGCAGGCCGCTCTGCTCGGTCTTTCCGGGGGCAAGGTTATAGCGGTTCGCTTTTACGCCCTTTTCCAGGCGCTGGTCTCAGTGCTTCTGGCTTTTTTTATTGTGCGGTCTTTTCAGAGGCGTCCTTATGTGTATATTGCACCGATACTTTTCATACCCTGGAACCTTCTGGTTTTCTACCGATGCGCTCATTACAATGTGGACTCTAACTTCTTTGCCCTGCTCACGCTTTTTTTCCTGATTGCTTATGAAAGGAGGATGAGCCGGGTCTGGTTTTTTCTTTCTGCCCTGAGCGCTGGTTTGACTTTTACCTTCAAGCAAAACATCGGAGCAGTGATGGTGCTTTTCACTCTTTATGCGGTCTTCACACATCATGGCCGAAAAGAAGAGTTGGATAAGCTTTCAGACCGGCTCATTCGCGCTTTATGGGCCGGGCTGATTATGTGCCTGCCCATTCTCGGATTCAGCATATATTTTGCCATAGAAAATGCGCTGTTGGATTTTGGCCGGTCTGCGATCCTGTATGCGCTTTTGCAGAAGAAGGGCTGGGTTATCGAGCAGGTGATCTTTTCTGTGAAACTGTGGTTGCTTCCGATGGGCTTATACATTTTTTTCATCTGCTTGTTTTTTCATTATTTCAGGAAGTGGCTTGAGGCTGGCAGGAGGGCATGGGCGCGGGGATGGTTAGCCGCGATGTTTTTTCTTCACGCCGTGGTTATCGGCGCACTCATCTACCATACAGGCTTGATCTTTGACTGGACCGTGTTCACCGCGATCATCCCCTTAATCGTTATGGGCTTGACTTTCTTGCTCTCCCGGCGCGATCCGCTACTTTCAGGCTCCATCCGGCGATGTCTGAACCTTACATTGGCTTTCGCCGCTTTTATCTACCTGGTCAATATCTTAAGCGGGATAGGGTTTATTCATACCGTGATCGGTTTTTATTGCAGTTTACTCCTTTTAGGGTATGTGCTCGAGACCCTGCTCCGGCGCTGGTCCAGGCTTTTGCCATATCTTGCCCCCGGCTTCTTGTGGGCCGCGGTCCTGGTAGTTGGCCTGATCGGCTTTGTTCACCTGATAACGAACAGGCCTGAGATGTTTTTTGCACATGAGCCCATCGTGAGTTCAAGAAGCGCTGTCAACTTTCCGGCTCTCCGGGGAATCCGGGTTACCGAAGAACTGAAGCAGGAGATAGAGGAGATTTACTGGTTAGTAGAGGCGGAGACTGCACCAGAGGAGCCGATCTTGATCCTCCCGCTTGGGAGCTTTTACTATTTTCTCACAGAACGACCCCCGGCCTTTTTTATGCAATTCTTCTTTTTCGAACTATCTTTCGCCCATCAGCAGGCCGAGGTTATCCAGGCCTTGGAGGACCAAGATGTTCGCCTGGTTCTGATTCCGACCCGAAGCGGAGACCTGGGACACCAGCTTGACGCAGGATACCTACAGGAAATCTATGCTTACATATTTCAGAATTACCGTGCCGGCCCTATCTGCGGCCGGTACCAGGTTTTCCTCCGTCATGGTTAATCAAGTTATGGCAGGCTTTCAGAAAGTCAGGCCTGATTAATGAAAGGAGTGAGGGAGATGAAGAGAGGAAAGAAAATTTACGAGGGCAAGGCCAAGCAGGTCTATGCTACTTCCGACCCGCGCAAGGTGATCATTTATTTCAAGGACGAGGCCACAGCCGGGGACGGGATAAAAAGAGGGATCATCCAGGGTAAGGGCTCGATAAACTGCGAGTTCTCATCCATCATGTTCAGACTCCTTGAGAAAAAGGGGGTTGCCACACATTTCATTGACCAGGTTTCCCCGAATGAGATGCTCTGCTGGAAGGTGAAGATACTCCTGGTGGAGGTGATAGTCCGAAACATCGTGGCCGGACACCTGGCATCCCGCATGGGTCTGGCCGAGGGAACGCCGCTGAAAAAGGTTGTCCTGGAACACGACTACAAAAACGATGAACTTCACGACCCCATGGTCAACCTCTGGCACCTCCAGGCTTTCGGCTTTGCAACACGGCCACAATATGAGCGCATGAACCAGATAGCGATGAAGGTCAACCGGATACTCAAGCCCTTCTTCGACAAGCGCGGAGTTCTGCTCGTGGATTACAAGCTGGGGTTCGGTCTCAGGGGGGCCAACATCCTGCTTGCCGATGAGATCACGCCGGACGGCTCCCGGTTCTGGGACAAGAAGACAAAGGAGAAACTGGACAAGGACCGCTTCCGCAGGGACATGGGCGGAATAGAGGATGCCTACCAGGAGGTTCTAAAGCGCATCAAAAGTTAGAAGCCGGTGAGTGGAATTTTAAAGATAGGGCCTTAAACCCGATGATAAAATGATGTAAAAAGGTTTATCTGAATGATGTTACATTGCATGGCTAAATGGCTTTTACTGGCATCTCTGGTCCTCGCTTCATTGCAACAAGGAGAAAAGGCACCGAGGTTTTCACTTCCCGGCACTGATGGAAAGGTCTACACCCTTGAAGACATGCGTGGCAAGCTGGTCTATCTGACTTTTGTTTCTGAAACCTGCGCTCCATGCCGGCAGGAGATTCCTGTTCTTAATCAATTCTACAAAAGCAAGAGCGACTCCATTGTTATACTGGCAATAATGTTTGGCTCCAGGAAGCTTTCCAAAGCCCGGAGAACCAGGGAATCAATGGGCATTCAAATTCCGCTTCTATATGATCCTTCCGGCGAGATATTTGTTCGATACCAGGTTTTTGCACTTCCCAGTGGATTTCTGGTCAGTGAGCGAGGCGAGATCATCAAGAGGTATTTTGGATTCCATCAGCAGGTTTTAATCGCTGACTTTGAGCGGGAAATAGCACGGCTTGAGAAACTTGAGAATACCTGCTCGGTCTTCATTGAAAAATTCAAGGAGAGCACACAAGCGGCCCGAATGGATAAATCAGGAAGCTTTTACAAAGATCAGATCGAAAAATCCCTTGCAAAAGACAAATTCGAGATCGCGAGCTCAAGAGAAAAGGCGAGATTCATATTAAGCGGCTCGGTTTCTAAAATCCAGAGCTTGACCGGATTTTCAATCAAGACCTCAGACATGCTTACCGGAAAGGTAATTCTTGAACAGGATTTATCAATTACTGGCAGTGATCTTTCCGGATTGATAAAAGAGATTGAAGAGAAAATATCCAACACCTGCCAAAAAAATCAACAGCATTAAAGCCACCTTATTCATAGCCCCCCATAAGATTTAGGTCCGTCCTCCTGCCAAAGTGTGGTAAAATAAGAGCATCCGCCGCCCTTATTGACATCTGCATAAGTAATGTTATATAATAAGAGCATCCCGATAAGGAGGA
>CAZOMR010000148.1:0-8352 GCA_964580655.1 uncultured bacterium | reverse complement strand
TAAACCCAAAAAAGGGGTTAAAAAAATGATTCACCAAATATGTCGCACACCCGTCTGTTGATATTGCCTTGACTTTCAATTAAAGGGCTCTATTTTTGCCCCTATTTTTGGCGGTGAATAAAAATGGGCATTAAATGGTTTTCAATATCTTCTCCGGAGTTTCTCGGCCACGGGCAGTGCGGTCAAAGTCAGCATCAAAGCTGATGATGGTTAGATCATATTTTTCAGCCACTGCATATTGGTAGGCATCATCAAAATCCAGTTTGAAACTCTTACTTGCCTTAACCACATTTATCATATCAGCCATTTCATTTCTGATCAGTTTGACCCCTCCCCGGACCAAAAGGTCTTCGGAAAATTTGAGAAAAACCTCATGTTTCTTTGAGCGCAGTAAATAGATTCCAATTGAATAAAATGAAAAGTCAGTCAAAAAGAAAGAGAATGGTTTAGCAGATTCAAGAAACCTTTTGACCCCAAAGGCTTTCTTTTGCTTTAGAAGAATTTCCAGCCAGATATTGGTATCAAGAAGGAATTTCAACCTTTGCCCCAGTCTCTGGTAATTTTATGCTGGAGTTCCACCGAGGTATATTTTTTTCCTAAATCCGCCAGTGCGCCTTCCCAGCTGAAAGTCATCCGTCCCTTTTTCACCTTGCGCTTGCGCTTTTTAAGCAAAAACTCAACAAAGTCCTCTACTTCTTTTTGATCCTCTGGAGGCAGGTCTCGAATTTTCTTCTCAATGCCATTCATAGTTTTCTTCTCCTATTTTATCCCCTTTTGCATTATTTAATCACCCCTTAAAACAGGGTTATTGCTTCAATACTATCTTTCAACACCTCAAAGCATTTGTCAAGTCTGAAAATCTCATTTTGAATTTATTTTAAATTTTTATCCTGGCCTTTCCTGCGGATATGGAGGACTTGGTGTCCTGGTGGTTAAATATTTACTCTTTTCCTTCTTCGGCTTCGGGATGTAGAAAGGTGTAGATAGTATCCGCATCCTTTTTTGATATTCCGGGAAGGGCCGCTATTTGTTCGGGGGTTGATGCTTTTATTCTTGCCATGCTCTTGAATTGTCTGAGGAGTATGTTGCTTTTTTTCTTGCCGATGCCGGGGAGGTCGAGCAGTGCTGAGCGGGTGAGTCTTTTTCGCGTAAGCCGTTTTTGATACTCATTCGCAAAACGGTGGGCCTCATCGCGCATCTCAACCAGCAGGTGCAGGGCAGGGGTATGGGGCTTGAGGTATACCGGGTCCTTGATGCGGGGAATATATACACGCTCCCCCTTTTTTTCAAGACGGGAAGATAATGGCTCTCCCTGCTCTTTCTCCTTGGCCAGGGCGATCATGTCCGGGCCCTTGATACCCAGGTCATTGAATACTGCCAGCGCGATGTTGAGTTGTCCCTTTCCGCCGTCAAGCATGACAAGGTCTGGAAGGTCCTGCCCTTCCTTCAGTGCTCTGCGGAATCTCCTCGTGAGAACCTCCTTCATCATCGCATAGTCATCCTGCCCGGACACGGACTTGATCCGATACCTGCGATACCCGCTCTTATCAGGCTGGCCGTGCTGGAACTTGACCATTGAGGCCACTGCCGCGGCGGGCCCAAGATTGGATATGTCATAGGCTTCAATCCAGCGGGGAACATGTTTCAGCCGAAGCCGCTTTTTCAGCTCTTCAAGCGCCCGGGCCTTGAGCTCTTTTCTCTCCCTGTCTGCAAGGAAGGACTGGTGCGCATTGGCCGAGGCCATCTCCGCTAACTCACGCTTTTTGCCTCGAATCGGGACCATGATCTCAATCTTTTTGCCCCGGCGCTCGGTGAGAATCTCAGCCATCAGCTCAGCATCATCCGCTGAAAAAGGAAGGATTATTTCATCGGAAAGAATTTCCCGGTCATGGTAATACTGCTTGAGAAATGAACCAAGGACTTCGCTGTCAGACAGCCTGGCCCTTTTCAAGGGAAACCCCTGACTGAGCCGTAGCACTCCCTTGCGGAATCCCAGTATATGAATCTGAACATGATCGGCCTCGCGGAAAAAGCCGAAGACATCGCGATCGAGCAAGAATGTGGACTCAACCTTTTGTGGCTCAAGGGTAGCCTGGACTGAGCGGATGCGGTCGCGGATGCGGGCCGCACGCTCAAATTCCAGAGCCTCGGAAGCACAGGCCATGTCATCCCGGAGACGGTCAAGCAGTTCATGGTTTCTGCCTTTGAGAAAGAGTATCACCTGTTGAACCAGATTCTGATATTCATCTTCATCAACCTTTCCAGCGCACGGTCCGAGGCATTTTTTTATCTGGAAATTCAGGCAAGGCCGTGAGCGATACTGAAATCGGCGGGTGGTGCAGAGCCTGAGCGGAAAGATACCCTGCAGGAGTTCAATGGTGTCCTTGACTGCGCGTGATGATGCAAAGGGTCCGAAGAGAATATCCTTGCCGGGTTTGGGCCTGCGTGTGAGAATGAGCCTCGGGAATTTCTCACTCATAGTAAGCTTGAGGTGGAAGTAAGTCTTGTCATCGCGTAGCCTGACATTGTAGCGCGGCCGGTATTTTTTTATGAGGTTGTTTTCCAGAAGCAGTGCTTCTTTTTCTGTATCCGTGATGACGCACTCCAGGTCAGCAAGCCGTGCCTTGAGGAATTGTGACCGGAATCGGTCATCCGGTGTGTCCTGGAGGTAAGAGCGAACCCTGGCCCGCAGGTTCCTGGCCTTGCCCACATATATAACTTCGCCCTCTTTATCCTTCAACAGATAAACACCGGGCGAGGCAGGAAGATGCCTGGCTTTTTCCTCAAGGCTCATCTTTTTATTATGATATACCTTGCTCGTGAAGGGGGCAAGACCGGAGCTGACATAGAGATGGTTTCATAACCCAGATAGTAGGGGCGTGATTCATCACGCCCAGAAGGAGGGCGCAATAAATTGCGCCCCTACCCAGATGCCAGAATTTAACATAATGTTTCATGACAAGTTATGAAACCATCCATAGACAAAAAAGAGCGCCTTCTCTTTCAGAAGACGCCCTTTATTCTGTCTTAATGTCTTATTCAGGGAGTATATCCAGGGGGAAGATAGGGGCGGGGGGCACCGGCACTCCGCCGTGCTTCCTTGATTTCCTCCAGAGTGGCGCTCCGGGGCACCCTGAATATCTGGTCCGGATATATCAGGTCCGGGTCCTTTATCTGGTCCCGATTGGCCTTGTAGATTAAAGGCCACTGGAAAGGATCATTGTAAATCTGCCTGTATTCTGCAATCCACCACAGGCACTCTCCCTTGACCACTACATGGCTTGTATCTACATCTGGCTCTTCAATGATTACCGGCTCCTCCTCAACCGGCGGAGCAAGCGGCGCAGGTGCTGTAGCCACCTTCTCTTTGGCCCTGGCATCCAGGGCCATCTGCCGGGCACGGTCCGCGCGCTGGGCCGCTTCTACCAGGGCATCGCGCGCCTTGCCATAGCTGTTTTTATCTATTAAATCCTTTCCCTCATTGAGCTTCGATTCCGCGCTCTTGTATTTATCCGGCGCATACTCCAGCGCACCAGCATCCTCTGCCGCGGCCAGTGCAGACTCGGCCCTCTGAAGTTCAGCAGTAGGCTTATTACAACTGATGAATAACAGACCCGCGGCCAGGAAAACGATGACCATCCATACCCAGCTTTTCTTTTTCATTCCCTTTGACCTCCTTGCTCCCCTTTTACAAAGATTCCTAATTCTTAGGATAAAATAGCACAATATAATTTCTTGTCAAGTTATTTTGAATATCTGGCTGAAAAAATTAAAAATCCTTATAAATCCGGTATGTTGCATGCTTCTTCTGACAGGGCCTGCCTTTGAATAATTGCAATGAATCTCTGTCCGTATCAAAGACCGCTGTGCCGAGTGTACACCCGAGTCCCGCCTTTGAAGGGTGCCGGCAGGGACAAAAAGGCTTGCCCTTGTGACTTGATAAAATTTTTACCAGGTCTTCCGGCTCTGGCGATGACGGATGAGCCATCTTCTCCGCCTCTTTCTTCAATACATTATATCGAGGCCTGGAGGTCGCTATAGCGAGGCGTGATTCCGGCACATCCCTCATCCCCTCCAGGACAAAGTGATTGGTATGGAATGCCAGGCCATCCACTTCCTTGACTTCATACTTCGAGGGCGTTGTCTCCACCATCAAAGCCCTTTTCTCCGGGTAGCTTACGAGGTTGTGATTCTGTGAATAGGCTCGTGCCGGATGCCCTGCAAGGCCGACTGCGGCATCAAGGTCGCGCGCTTCAAGCATTGCGCGATCCAGGAAATAGCGTGGAATTCCTATCTTAACCTCTTTCGAGCTTATGAAGTTGGAGGAATGGGCAATACCCTGGTCGTTAACCCCCGGGGCATTGCCAGCGATGATTCCGGGGTAGGACATACAAAGGAAGGTTACCCCGCTCGGAGCATTTACCTTGAGCACGAACATGGAATCATGATATGCCCCTGACCCGTCCTCGTTATGGGCCAGGATCACCCGATCCGGGGTCCTTGATATAACCGTGGAGCAGTCAGGTTCGGACAGCGGCTTTCTCATCAGCATGCTATATTCTGGATTGAGATTAAGGACCATCAGGTCAAAGAAGGGCACGCCTGCGCCTCGGGCCTCGCCCTTCAACTCTTCCAGGAGATGTGGAAGGTGCATCTCAAGCGCCTCGATGAATCCCTGGTAGCGGCCTTCCAGGTCAGCCCCGGCAAAATCCTTCATCTTTTTGATCAATTTACTGCGCCGGCTGAGCCCGTTTTGTATCTGGGTGACAAAGGTCTTTCCGATCATTTCCCCGAGCTCGAAATATGTGCCTGCTGAGATTTCCAGACAGGGAAAGGTATGGTCATTACCCGGCCTGCTAATGTAGTTCAACTCCTTCTTCTCCTTCTCCGAAAGCGCAAGGCTTGTAAGCGGGCTTGACGCCACACCGAGCACGATAGAGACTTGCTTCATCATCTCCCGGCGAGTCAGGTAAAAAACCCTCGGACTCATTTCCACTCTTTTCATCTCATGTGTCCGGGGCCAATTCTCCGGCCCCTTCGGACTTGATGTGCAGTTCTTCAAGCTGGCCAGGGTCCGGATCAGACGGGGCATCGCACATCAGGTCCGTGGCGCTCTGGGTCTTGGGAAACGGGATTACATCGCGGATTGACTGGCCACCGAGAAGGGATACCAGGAGCCTGTCCAGGCCCAGTGCAATGCCGCCGTGCGGAGGCGCGCCATACTGGAGCGCTTCAAGCAGGAATCCGAACTTCCTCTGGGCCTCTTCCCGACCGATGCCGAGAACCTCAAACACCTGTGACTGTATCTCGCTCTGGTGGATTCGAATGCTTCCCCCGCCCAGCTCCACTCCATTGAGCACTATATCGTAGTGCTTTGAGCGGGCTGATTCCGGTGCGGTTTTGATCTTGTCAATATCTTCCGGAACAGGCGATGTAAAAGGATGATGCATGGATTGATAACGGTTATCGGTCTCGCTGAATTCAAAGAGCGGAAAGTCCACGACCCAGAGGAACTCGTATTTTTTTTCCGGAATAAGCTCGAGCTTTTTCGCAAGCATCAGCCGGAGCTGAGCCATGCAAGCATTGACGATCTTCTCCCTGTCCCCCATCATCAGAACTAGATCCCCGGCTTCTATTCCCATTTCCTTCTTTACGCTATCCAGTTGCCCTTCCTTGAAATACTTCACTGCAGGGCCGTGCCAGCCCTTTTCCTGATACCGTATCACGGTGAGACCCTTGGCGCCGTATTCCTTGAGGGCATAGGTAAGGTCATCCGTTTCCTTGCGGCTCATGGATGCCGCACCGGGCACCCTGACCCCCTTTATGATCCCGCCTTCTGCAATGGCTTTTTCAAAGAAATTATACTCGGAGCCGCGCAGGAGTTCGGTGAGTATAGAGAGCTCCAGCCCGAAGCGGGTATCAGGCCGGTCCGTGCTATATTTACGCATCACCTCGTGGTATGGAACTCTGGGGAAAGGCCGCGGGATTTCGACATCAAGGATTTCCTTCCAGAGTAATACCAGCATACGCTCTATGACATCAAACACATCCTCGCGCTCGACAAAGCTCATCTCAAGGTCTATCTGTGTGAACTCGGGCTGGCGGTCTGCACGGAGGTCCTCGTCGCGCATACATCGGACTATCTGGACATACCGGTCGTATCCGGAGATCATGAGTATCTGCTTGAATATCTGCGGGCTTTGTGGCAGGGCATAGAATTTTCCCGGCATGACCCTGCTTGGAACCAGGTAGTCCCGGGCGCCCTCTGGCGTGCTCTTTGTCAAAAAAGGCGTCTCTATCTCCAGGAACCCGAGGTTGTCGAAATAATCACGGATGAGCTTGACAGCGCGGTGACGGCGCATGATCCGCGACTGCATTATCGGCCTTCGCAAATCAAGGTATCGGTATTTGAGCCGGGTCTCCTCGGATGTATTGATCTCATCCTCTATCGGAAAAGGCGAGGTTAGGGAGGTGTTGAGAATTTTCAGCTCCCTCGCCCTGACCTCGATCTCTCCGGTAGGCAGATTAGGATTCTTCATGCCCTCCGGCCTTCTTTCCACCCTGCCCTTGACCGCAATAACCCACTGGTCGCGCAAGCGATCCGCCTTCTCGTGAACCTCTTTGGACTCTGAAGGGTCAAAGACAGCCTGGGTTATGCCCCAGCGGTCGAACATGTCCACAAAAATAACCCCGCCGTGGTCCCGGTAGCTCTTCACCCAGCCCATTATCAGGACTTTTTTCCCTACATCATCTGCGCGCAGTTCTCCCAGGTGGTGCGTTCTCTTCCAGTCTTCCAACAGGTCAAGCAATTAACTGTCCCCTCTTGATCTCAAGATCATCCGTTATAATCTGTGCAAATAGATTTCTCTATTAATTCATTCAGAATTCTTTTTCCCCTTTTCAATATCTCCTCTTTGAACTTTTTTGCCTGACATTGTTTTTGTTTCGATGAGCTCATGTCCCGGATGGTTATGATTCCCTTCTCGATCTCATCCTCTCCAATTATGAAGACATAATTCATGTTCATTCTGTCTGCGAGTTTAAGTTGCTTTTTAAGGCTCCCGGATTCTTCGGCAAGCTCGGCAATGAAACCCGCGTCTCGAAGGTCCTTTGCCCATATCAGACCTTGCTTAAAAGCTCTCTCGCCGATGGCCGCAATCAGTATCCTTTCATCGGCCTCGGGTCTGGCCCTTTTCGGGATGAGCGTAACCAGCCGGTCCATGCCCAGGGCAAACCCGCAGGCCGGAATTCTCGCCCCCCCGAGTTCCTCTATCAGGTCATCATATCGGCCTCCACCGACCACCGCGTTCTGGGCTCCGGGTTGATTTGAGTCCTGGTATTCAAACACGGTGCGGGTGTAGTAATCAAGCCCGCGCACGATCCGGGGGTTCACCTTATATGCTACATCAAGGACATCCAGATACCCCTTCAGGCCAGAAAAGTGGTCCTGGCAAGCTTTGCACAGGAAATCCTCGGGGCATGGTGCATCGGCGATAGCTTTTTTGCAGGCCTCATTCTTGCAGTCAAGTACCCGAAGTGGATTCTCATTCAAGCGGCGCTTGCAGTCCGGGCAGAGTTCAGCCTCTTGCAGTTTGAGATACCTGATGAGCTTTTCACGATATGCAGGCCTGCACACGGGACACCCGAGGGAGTTGACCTCCAGGCTAAGGCCCGAGATCCCGAGTTGATCAAAAAGGGCATTGAGCATTGACATCAGTTCCGCATCTACGGCTGGTCCCGCAAGGCCGATGACCTCTGCCCCTATCTGCCAGAACTGCCGATGCCGGCCCTTCTGAGGCCTCTCATACCGGAACATGGGACCGAGGTAATAAAGCTTGACAGGCCCTGCCCTTCCCATGTTGTGCTCGATATAGGCCCGGACAACGCTAGCTGTGGCCTCTGGCCGGAGTGTAAGCGAGCGGCCTTTTTTATCCGGGAAACTGAACATCTCTTTCTCAACTATGTCTGTATCGGCCCCTATGCCTCGGGAGAAAAGCTCGGTATACTCAAGCACAGGCACGCGGATCTCCTGGAACCCGTAAGCCGCAAAAATGGCCCTGGCATCGCGCTCCACCCTTTCCCACAGCATGGTTTCCGGAGGAAGCAGGTCCGGGAATCCTTTAACCGACTGATACTTGACTGCCATGCCCTTTCCCCGCTGAGTTGTGTGATGTAAGTGCTGTAAGTAGAATCAGGGCATTAAAAGTATCATATTATGTAATGGGGGTCAATAATTATGGCACTGGACTTTCCCCGAAAATTTGAGTTCCCAATAGGATTGTCTGGGGAGAGAGAGGATCAGTGCGGTCCCGATGGGTATCAAGAGGTGGCGGCGATCCAGAACGAGGGAAG
>CAZOMR010000147.1:0-8368 GCA_964580655.1 uncultured bacterium | reverse complement strand
ATTGCACCTGAAGCCCGAAAAGTTTTTCTCCAACCGGAGAATCCATCATCATGTCCGCCTCGTCGTAACCCTTTAACAAATCAGGGGAAAAGGTCGTTTCACTCCTCCCGTTTCCCCTGACTCTATCGTTAACCTACGAGCCTCGGGAGGTTCGTGGTTTTAATCTGGCTCCCCGGGCCGGACTCGAACCAGCGACCAAGTGGTTAACAGCCACCCGCTCTACCAACTGAGCTACCGGGGAACTATTTGACAATAAAATGTTACCTCATTTTTCAAAAATGTCAAGAAAAAATCAGGAATTGACCACTCACTTGATTGCCCTTTGAATGGCATGGTAAAATAAAATTGATGTTGCAATCTTTCGGCCATGAACTTAAAATTCTCATGGACTCGGGCCATGTCCTGATTTACCTTGCAAGCTACGAGGAAAAGCGCACAGAGGACCTGCTCCGCCGTGTGGCTGGGGAGCGCAAGGCGAAAATAGCCATCTGGTCTGAAACCAGAGGTTTCCATAAGGATCAGGTTCCGGGCCAGCCAGCCTCGGGTGGGGAGGCGCTTGCGAGGATTGCGGCCACAAAGGAAAAGGTTGTGTTTATCCTGCGTGATTTCCACCATCATCTTGAGGACTCCTTCTCTATACGCGCCATCCGGGACATTATTCCCCTACTCACCTCGCGCGGCCAGGTCATAGTATTTCTCTCTCCGCTCATCGTTATCCCTGTGGAGCTTGAAAAAGACATCACTATCCTTGACTTGCCTCTGCCGGACCGGGCGGACCTGAGCCAGATACTAGCCGAAGCCCTGGACTCACTCCGCACAGAGGGCCATAAAATTTCTGTTCTGAGCGACGAGATAAAAGAAGGGATCATCCGCGCGGCCCTCGGGCTCACGGCCCTGGAAGCGCGTCGCGTATTCCTTCGAGCCTTCCTGGAAAAACCTGCTTTTGAAAAACATGACATCTCCCTTGTTCTGCAACAAAAGCGCCAGATAATCCGTCGTCAAAGATTTCTTGAATACTTTGAGACAAGAGAGGACCTTGAAGAGGTCGGCGGGCTTGACCTGTTAAAAACCTGGCTTCTCAACCGGTACAAGGCTTTTGGAGAAGATGCCCGGGCATACGGTCTACCCGAGCCAAAGGGCCTTTTACTGCTCGGAGTCCAGGGTTGTGGAAAGAGTTTATGCGCCAAGGCTGTCTCCAATCTATGGAAGATGCCCCTCTTGCGCCTTGAGATCAGCCAGGTGCTTGCCTCTGGCCAGGGCCCGGCAGAGAGCAACCTCCGTGGGGCCATCAGCCTTGCTGAATCTTTATCCCCGTGCGTGCTCTGGATAGATGAGATTGAAAAGGGGTTCTCATCACGGCTCATCTCCGGGGAAAAAGAGCATGGAGGTGTAGCCCGTGCCTTTGCAAGTTTTCTCACATGGATGCAGGAGCGGACCCTTCAGGTATATGTTATCGCCACGGCTAACTCCATCTCGGAATTGCCCCCCGAGCTTGTGCGCAAAGGACGATTTGATGAAATATTTTTTGTTGACCTTCCCCGCAGTCACGAGAGGGAGGAAATCTTTCGAATACACCTTAATAAGCGAAACCGGGATCCTGAAAATTTTGATCTGGAACATCTTGCCCGGGCTAGCGAGGGATTCTCGGGTTCCGAGATAGAGCAGTGCATCATTTCAGCAATGTACCAGGCCTTTACCAAAGGCACGGAGGTAACAACCGAGGACATCTTGCTGTCCCTTTCCGAGACCGTGCCTCTGTCTGAGACCTTGGAGGAAAAGATTACCGAACTTCGCCGCTGGGCCAAGACCAGAGCCAGACCAGCCTCGCTCGATACAAAATTAATTGACCTTCTTCACGAGAAAGAAAAAACCGAGTCCTGAATTCCACTGGGAAAAAAGACATCCCGGTCATGCTGAACACGAGGCCTGATCCCCTGAAGATGCTGTCATCGCATACGACTCTTTTGTCCTGTCAGCGAGGATTATCTTATCAATACTGAAAGCCCGGGTTTGCCGAAAAAACCCAAAAAATTCTATTTTTTTCTTGTAAAAAAAAATTATCCGTGATATATAGATACAACAAGAAATATATAATATTTTTTCTTAAACAAGGAAAAGAAACAACTTAAAGGAGGAAAGTGTAAATGCCGAAACAAGGGATGATCTATTCGCTGGAGAAGGTCTTGGCAAAGCTAGTTGATGGCCAGAAGGATCTAAGCCGTCGGCTTGGGCGTGTTGAGAAGAAGGTGGCCAAACATGTTGCGGCGCATGGAGCAACAGCCAGGAAAAAACCGGGTCGCAAACCCGGTCCCAAACCTGGTCGAAAAGCTAAAGTGAAAAAAGGGCCGCGCAAGAAACCTGGTCCCAAACCCAAGCGTAAAGTTTGCAAGGTACACGGGTGTAAAAATCCTCATTACGCAAAGGGCTACTGCCAGAGTCATTACCAGAAGATGCTCAGGGAAAAGAAAAAGCCACGGGCCAAGAAGAAGGTAGGTCGCAGAGGAAGGCCTCCCAAAAAAGCTGGCTGAGCCTTTTGACCTAGGGATAATCCAGGGCGAGGGATGCCTGGAGGTGTCCCTCGCTCTCTTTGAGGAGCAGGCCATGGAAGAGCAAGGTGTCATCAAAGAGGTGGAGGACTTCCGTGCTCTTGTAGAGGTGAAGCGCAGTGCTCTATGTGATGGCTGTCAGGCGAAAGGCGTGTGTCATCTTAGCCCGGATGAGGGGATTCGTTTAGTCTGGGCCGAGAATTCCCTCTCCGCCAAAGCGGGAGAGCGTGTGGTGCTCAGCCTCGATGATCTTCGTGTTCTCAAGGGTTCGTTCATCTTCTACCTTACCCCTGTTTTCTCCCTCTTCCTTGGAGCCGGCCTCGGGAAATGTCTTTCAAAAATGAAAATCATGGTAACTACAACGGAGAAAATTCTCGGCTCAGTCCTTGCAAAATTTCTCACCAGCGCGGACAATCTCAGTATTATGGTCGGTATCATGTTTCTCGTTTTCTCCTTTTTCGGCATCTGGATTTACAGTCGAGGTGTCTCAGGACGCGGTGAATTTCGCCCCCGGATAATCAGAATCCTGAGCGCACCCTCCGGACCTGGAATAGACGAATGATGTCTGGTGAAAATGAGAAACTGATCTGCAAAAACAAGGATGCCTTTTATAAGTTCTCCATAGAGGAGCATTACGAGGCAGGGATAGAACTGCTGGGCAGTGAGGTCAAGTCGCTCCGCGATGGCCGAGCCAACCTGAAGGACTCATACGCCCGCTTTGATAATGGGGAACTATTCCTGCTCGGACTTCATATATCTCCTTATCCCATGGCCACCCATTTCAATCACCCGCCCCGCAGGCCTCGCAAGTTGCTCATGCACAAGCGCGAGTTAAAACGGCTTCTTGGAAAGGTCAATCAGCGAGGATACACCCTTGTGCCCACCCGGCTTTATTTCAAAAGAGGCAGGGCAAAGGTTGAGATCGGGCTGGCAAAAGGTAAAAAGCTATACGACCGCCGCCAAGAGATCAAGCGCAGAGACCAGGAGCGGGAGATGCGCCGGATGTTGAAAGGGTAGTGAAAAGAAGCAAATCAAAATCAGATTTATCAGGTGAAAGTGCAATGGAGTTGTGAGCCACTGTAAAAGCTCCTTGTGATTTTCCCTGAAATAACATAAATTATAACGAAGCGTGGCCCTCTCGGATCAAAAGAATTTTTCCTGGAAGTCGCCTGACCTGATTATCCTTGGGTTCTGGCTGGCTTTTGTTCTGGCTTATTTTCTTCCGCCCATGATCCGCGGCATTACCGTTCCTCATCCGCAAGTCTGGTTCTTCGAATTATCCCTTCAGTGGTTACCATTTTGGGACTATGCCTCAGACATGCTCAAGCAAGGATTGTTACCGAGCTGGGCCCCGCACCTATATTGCGGCTGGCCTTTCTCAAGCCATCCCATGACCAATGTCTATTACCCTCCATTCTACCTGCTCATGTATCTTGACTATATTCAGGCGGCATACCTGGAAAACATAATTGGCTTCATCTGGTCCGGAGCATTCGTGTATTTAACCTTCCGAAAATTCGGTCTTTCCCCCCTCGCATCCCTGGCAGGGATGCTATCCTTTGTCGGAGGCAATTATTTCACGGTCTTTTCCACTTATGGCTTATTCATCCGGGCGCTTTTCCTCTATACCTCCGCGACCTGGGCCACGGTGAGTCTGGCCAAGGATCAGCCCCGCTTCCGATACTTAGCCCTTCTGGTGATCAGCCTGGCACTTGGTTTTACCGTTCATGTCGAACAACAAATCTATGTTTGCTTCTTCCTTCTTGGACTGGTCTTCTTCGCATCCCCCTCAGGAGACCGGCTGCGTCGTGTTGTCTTTTTAGCCTTCGGGCTGGCCGCGGCTGGCATTCTAGCCTTCTGGCCGCTCATCAATCTGGCCGCTTATCTTCCTTTCAGCCTGCGGGCGCAGGGAATCAGCTTCTCCCACTATGCATCTACCAGTACATCGTTCTCTTCAATACTTGCGTTCTTCGTCCCAGCCCACCAAATTTTTTTCACCATTGCCCTTCACTACTATCTGGGCTGGAGCGTGATCTGGCTCGTCATGGAAGGCATCCGGACCTTGAAAAGAGCCGCAATTCCCGGAATCCTTGCATTGGTGATTTACGGTATGTTCGTCTCCGAATTCAAACCCATGCTGTGGGTCACATATCATCTGCCCGTCCTCGGTCGCTTCATGCTTCATTATACCTCCAGCGTAGTTATCTTTGCGATATGTGCAGGATTCGCGGCTTTTGGGGCCGAAAGTGTATTCAACAGATTCCGGCAATCACAGCCGAAATTGCTCGTGCCAGCTCTATTGGCCCTGCTTATGTTTCCCTTGTTTGCATTCACTCGGGACTTAAGCCGCGCGGTTCTACTCGGTCTCACGGGTCTTTGCGGCCTCATCCTGGTTCCCCGGTTCCCCGGCATGCGCAAGAAGCAGTTGGCCATCCTCTGGGTCTTTGTTTTTATAAGTGTGGACCTGCTTTTGCTTAACTACCGGGACCGGCCCAGAACCCCATATCATCAGTTTGACATTCACCCCGTGGCCAGGGAATTCCTGCAAATGCCGGTTCAGGAGAGGTTTTGGGTCCTCACCCCACTGGTCGATGAGCGAAACATCGGAGATACTCAACTCCACCCTCTGATGGGAATGCGACTGAGTCCTCTTCTCCCTGGAACCCATTCACCGCTCGGTTATTGGAGGATGCTTCCCATGCGCCTGGCTAAACTTTTCGACCGGATTTGCCCTGGCTATGTGAGCTTCGATGATCAGGGAAGGCTGGACAATTACAAACCCGAGTTGGTCTATGGCCGTGGGGCCATCACACAAAGGACTCTGCCACTGCTTTCTTTGATGAATGTGGGCAAAATCTTCTCACGCGGAATCCGCTTGGACCCGGTGGAAGGCCTGTCTTCGGAGAAAATCAAGAATCTGATCATATACAAGAACCACAGAGTCCTGCCTCGCGCTTTTCTGGTTAACCGGATTGTTCGCTCCCCGGACCCCGAGACCGCACTCAACCTCACATCCTCCGGCGTAATTAATTTTCAAAAACAGGTAGTGATGGAAGGAAGATTCCCCTTTGCCCCGCCAGGGTTTTCTCCCGCAGAAAATACTGGCCGGCTTAAAATCCTTCATGCCCGACCCGGATACTGGGAATTCAAGATAAATGCCCCGGCTTATCTCTCCGACCAATCATTGCCGCAATACCTGCTCTTTGTTTCCGAATCGCACCTGCCTGGTTGGCGAGCAGAACTGGACGGAAGAGAGATCCCTGTCTATTATGCAAACTATGCCTTTATGGGCGTTCCGCTTACACCAGGCTCTTACAACCTCAAGCTGATACATCGGCCAGTGGAATTTGGAATCGGGCTTTGGGCCAGCATCAGCGCTACCGCTTTCTGGATGCTCATCCTCGGTTTGTTTTTTTTGAAGAAAATAGGGAGGAAAAGAAATGACGGAGTTGAGAGCTGAGAAATCAATTGAGATCAATGCCCCTGCTGAGAAGGTGTGGGGTTTGATGACCCAGATCAGTCGCTGGGCTGAGTGGATTCCGGTAATCCATTCCGCGGAACCGGTCAAGGGCGAGGCGCTTGAGCCCGGAAGTAGGTTCAAGTTCAAGCCAGAACTTGGCATGCTTTCAATCAACCTTGCAGTGACAGTCATCGAGAGCGATCCGCCTTTACACGTGACCTGGAAAGGCGGCGGGCCCGGTGTCAGTGCGGTGCATGCCTTTGACCTTGATGAAAAGGAGGGAATTACCAGACTGACATCCAGCGAGACTTTCTCCGGCCTCGCTGTGCCCTTGCTCCGCCTGGCCTTTGGCCAGAAAGACCTTGATAACCTCCATCAAAGATGGATCGAGGGATTAAAGCAGGCCGCGGAGAAATAGCGAGCTCGTGCGAGTCAAACCGCGCTCAGACCTTCACCCTCTTCCACCTTCCGGAGAGGAATCGGATCGTTACTATGATGATCCGGATAAAGTGATCCGGGAACATTGATACGAGCACCCATTCCACCGGAGCGTGTAAGACCTTCCATGCCATAAAGGCGAGTCCGATCCGGCCAATATACATGCCAGTGGCCTGAGCTATCATGGGCGGCACAGTATCCCCTGCACCGCGCAGTCCGCCGCTGATTGTGAAGCCGATGGCCATAAAGGGCTGTGTGATCGCTATCAGCCGCACATAGAACACCGCAATCCTTAAGGTATCCGGGTTGTCTGAGGGGAAGATGGTGCGGATTATCACTCCCGCCGTAATAAAAAGCAAAGCGCCGAAGACAGCCATGGAAAGGACTGCCAAACGCATGTTTTGTCGGAAGCTAGCCTCGGCCCTGACTATACTTTTCGCGCCCAGGCTCTGGCCGACCAGGGTTGTTGCCGCGGTGGAGAAGGCAAAGGCTGGAAGCTGGGCAAATGGAAAGATGGAAATACCAATGATATAAGCCGCGGCCGCGCCTGTGCCGTAGCCGTTTACTATGTAGATGAAAATTATCATGCCTATCTGGAGCAACTCCCACTCCATGGCTGTGGGAATGCCTATGCGCAAGATGCGCCAGACAGTTTCCCAGTGAATCCTCCAGCCTCGTAAGCGCATAGGAATCACGGCGAACTTGAGGGGAAAGAGAAGGAAGAAGGTGAGACTGGCCAACACAAAAGAGATCAGGATGCCCAGGGCCGCGCCGATAACCCCCAACTCTGGAAAGCCGAATTTACCGAAGATCAACACATACTGGAGTATGATGTTGACAACATTCATCCCTATGCCGATGAACATGGGCGTGCGGGTATCCCCGGCTCCTCGCAAACCAGCGCCGATAAAGAACCCGAGAGACATCGGGACCAGGCCGATGAAAAGAATATTCATGAACATGGCTCCCTGATCCACTACCTCCGGCTCACTCCCGAGCGCCCGGAAGATAGCCCTGGAGCTCAAGAGACCTATAACGCTCAGCGTTGCGGAAAATACAGCACCTATGATAAGCGACTGCTTGAGCACCCGGCCAGCCTCTTCCCTGTCACCGGCTCCCACAGCCCGCGCCACCAGTGCTACCACTCCGATCCCGACTGCACCAAGCACCGTGATAAGAGCGAACAAGATCATCTGCCCGATACCCACTCCGGCCAGGGCATCCTCGCCAAGGGAATTCACCATGACCCGGCTCGCAAGCACCACAGTATGGTTCAGCCCCTGGCCCACCAGCACCGGCCACCCAAGCCTCCATATCTCTGAACGGAGATATTTCAGGTCCTCCCGGGAGGCATTCTCTCGAAACAGGGAGACCCGCAAGCCTGATGATGACTCGCTCATCCCTGAATACCTTTTCTATCGGGATGCTTAATACCCGGAACTCCTGACTCAGCGAAGAAGGCCGGCAATTCATATAGATTGACAGTATTAAAAAGGGCAAGGCTATTTTTCATGGTTTCAAAAAAACCGGCCAACTCTAAAACCGTGGCCGGATTCCTTATAATCCGATTAAGGGATGGCTTGCCATCCGTAGCTAAAAAACCTATACAGGTTCG
Source organism: uncultured bacterium (assembly GCA_964580655.1). GTDB lineage: Bacteria > RBG-13-61-14 > RBG-13-61-14 > RBG-13-61-14 > CAZOMR01 > CAZOMR01. The sequence goes on along the minus strand of CAZOMR010000147.1, from coordinate 309 downwards.
CAGAGCGAAGGATGGTGGTCCCAGGGGGATTTGAACCCCCGTTACCGGATTGAGAGCCCGGCGTCCTAACCCCTAGACGATGGGACCAATTCTTATATAAAAAGCGTTTCCGCTTTTCTTATTTTTGGCTCAGGGCCGAGGATTCGAACCTCGACTACCAGGGCCAGAACCTGGCGTCCTACCATTAGACGAGCCCTGAGCAATGGTGTTAATAATTATATAATCCTGCGGCTCTTTGTCAAGCCGCGGAAAATCAGGGGTGTGCGACATAAATGGTGACTATCCGTGAAATATACGGCTCCTCTTGAG
>CAZOMR010000146.1:0-8418 GCA_964580655.1 uncultured bacterium | reverse complement strand
GTCGTTGATTTTTCGTTATTCACCACGCGTTCGCTTCCCTCGTTCTGGATCGCCGTCAATTCTTGATACCCATCGGGACAACACTGATCCTCTCTCCCCAGACAACCTTGTCGGGAACTCAAATTTTCGGGGAAAGTCCAGTTAAGTTGTGTATTGTGTCCCCGGAACTCCCCGTATATAATTAGACCAGTAATAATTTCCTCACAAAAGGAGGCGCCCATGAAAAGATTTATGCAAATTATTTCTATCTCTCTGGTCCTCATTTTCGCGGGAGGCGCGGTGGCTGGTGATGGGCCGGTTGTTTTGGGCGATGATGGTAGGAACCATAAGTACCCGAGCGTGGCGGTAAGTGATTTGGGTGAGGTGTGGGTTGCCTATTCGGTTTTTGAGCGCGGTATTAACGATGAGATCGAGGTGATGAGGAGCGAGGCTCGTGGTTTTTCAGAGGCCGTGGCTTTGAGTTCGAACCAGGAGCCGGACGATGACCCTCAGCTGGTGGTGGACGGTTCGGGTCGGGTCTGGGTCTTCTGGGCCGGCCGGAGGAACGGCGACTGGGAGATCCTGTGCCGGCGACATGAAAACGGGGCCTGGAGCGAAGAGGAAAACCTGACCAGATACCAGGGCCTTGACTGGAACCTGGCCGCGGCCGCAAAAGGGGACGAGGTCTGGCTGACCTGGGAGAGGAACCAAAGAGGACCGCAGAACGACGTGATGGCCATGCGGTATCGGTATGGCCGATGGGAAGAGCCGATTCAGGTGTCGGCCACCTCAGACCATGAAGGCCGCCCGGCAATATCCATCGGACCCGACAACCAGGTCTGGATCGCCTATGAGAGCTTCCGCAACATGAACTCCGACATTTTCCTCAAACCTATCAAACAGGGGAAACCCCTCCAGGAAATAAGAGCTGCCTCCCACGCGGCATACGATTTCGAACCCGCGGTCCTCGCCGACCGCAAAGGCCGGGTATGGGTGGCATTCGTCTCGACCCGGATCGGAGACATTTACAGCCTGGGCACGGTAAACGTGTACACCAAGGTCCTAGATTCGGGAAAATGGATGAGGCCGGTCATCAAGCCCGACTCCACGCCAGGGTTGGTCTCCGACATGAACCGGCAGACCGAACCAACACCCCTCGACTCCGGACAGGACGCCCAACTGGCCGAAGATGCGGACGGCAGGATATGGGTGCTCTGGCACAACCGCTTGAACAAGAACGCCACCGGCTTTTTTAACTGGAACATCTACGCCAGGCATTTTACCGAACAGGGAGCTTCCCAGCCGCTCGATTTCAAGAGCAAGTTCAGAAGCGAGTTTAAGGTCAAGTCCACCAGCGGCCTACTGTCCGCGTGGGCCTTCCTCTATACCAGGTTGCAGGGAGAGTTCGGCGCGACCGACCGCCATCCCGCGGTGTACCCGGACCCGTCCGGCGGCCTAGCCCTTGCCTGGGACTGCTCTCCGCCCTTCGGGAAAGGCCGGGTATGCGTGTCCGAAGTCAAGAGCAGGGAAGCTGTCTCCGATCCCCTCTTGGTCGAGGACATCGAACCGGAAAGCTCTTTGCCTGCCTGGCACCGGACCTTCGAAAGGCCAAGGTCCATTGATTACCATGGAAGACCCTATCAGCTCGTTTTCGGAGACCTGCACGCACACACCAACATCTCCGACGCAGTGGGCAATGTCGAGCACATCTACCTGACTCAGCGCTACTACTACAAGCTCGACTTCGGGGCCTGTACCGACCATGCCGAATCAAACGACATGACCGGCTCGGAATGGGCCCGGGTCCAGGCCTATGCCGACCTGTTCAACGACCCGGCAGGAGGGTTCCTGGCCTTCCCCGGTTACGAGTGGACAATGATCAGGGAGGCCGGCGGACACCACACCGCTGTGTTCCCGCAAGGCAACATCTCTGAAATAGTGCACCTGACCTCCCCGGAAGGAGATGAAAAAGACGAGTTCGCAAAGTCTGTGGCCCGCTTCCACGGCATCATCGGAGTCCATACCCAGACCTCGAACATCATGGGCTTTAACTACGACGTGAAACACGATTACGAGAACGAAAAGATGATCGAGGTCATCTCCCACCATGGGATCGGCGAGTACCCTGGAAACCCCTATGAGTTGGGAGGAGCCAACGGCCTGACCAAAGGATGCCACCTTCAGGACATCCTCGAAAAAGGCTATCGCTACGGAGTGGTCGGCAGCACCGACTCCCATTACCCCTATGACCGGATCCATTTGGGGACCCCTCACGATGTGTACCTGACCGGCTACATGGGGGTCTACGTGACCGAGTTCACGAGGGAGGGGGTCTTCGACGCGCTCATGAACAGGAGGGTCTTCGCAGTAAGCGGCCAGCGATTCCTCATTGACTTCAGGGTCAACGGGCACCTGATGGGCGAGGAATTCCGCATCAAGCCCGACCAGGGCCTGGTCTGGATAACCGCCACAGTGGAATCACTGTCCCCCATCGAGCGGGTCGAACTGATAAAGAACGCCAAGACCATAAAGACCTGGCAAGGCACCGGGACCCGAATGTCGGTCGAGACCGTAGACCGGCCGGATCAGACCAGGGAATGGAACTACTACTACCTGAGGGTAACCACCCAGGACAATAACTTTGCCTGGTCAAGCCCGGTCTGGCTCGATCGCTGATTCCAGGTTAAATAATTCAATCAAGAAAGGACCATGACATGACCTTACGAAAACTTTTTCTGCTATTCCTGTTACCCACGCTCATTTCTCTGTCCGTGTCAGCACAGGAATTCGACAGGAAATGGGAGATCTACCTTATCCATCATACCCACGTGGACATCGGATTCACCCACCCGCAGGAAGAGGTGATGCACAAACAGTGGGAAAACCTCGAGTCGGCAATGGACCTGATCGAGAGCACGAAGGACCAGCCAGAAGAAGCGAGGTTCAAATGGAACCCGGAGGTCACATGGGCGATCGAGACGTGGCTGGAACAAGCGGACGATGCGGAGCGCGAGAGGTTCATCCAATATGTGCAGAACGGCTCGATCGGACTGGACGGGCTTTACGGAAACATGCTTACCGGTCTATGCAGGCCTGAAGAACTGATGCAGACCTTTGCATACAAGGCGGAACTCGAAAAACTGACCGGCAGGAAGATTGATTCCGCCATGATCACCGATGTGCCGGGCTGGACCTGGGGACTTGTCGCCGCGCTTTCACAGAACGGGATCAAGTACCTTTCGCTGGGTACAAACCGCTCACACCGCATAGGCTTCACCCGTGCCGACTGGGGAGACAAACCATTCTACTGGCTGTCGCCCTCCGGAGAGGACCGGGTGCTGGTCTTCGTCCACGGCCAGGGGTACTCGTGGTTCCACGCCCTCCTCAACCCGGGCAGAAGAGGGGTCACCTTCACCGCCCGAAAGATTTTCCCCTATCTCAAAAAGCTCGAGCAAGAAGGCTACCCCTATGACATCATACCCATAAGGTACGCCATCGGATCCGACAACGGCCCGCCGGATCGCGGCATATCCGAGGTCGTGAAAGAGTGGAACGAAAAGTACCCCAATATTAGGGTAATTCTCAGCACGGCATCCGAGTCCCTGGCCGAGTTCGAGAAAAGATACGGCGACCAGATACCGGAGTTCAGCGGTGACTTCACGTCATACTGGGAGGACGGCGCGGCATCAACGGCGCGCGAAACGGCGATGGCCAGAAACGCCTCCGAAAAACTCACACAGGCGCAAACGCTGTGGGCCATTTTAAGGCCCGATAACTATCCGGCGGCCAGGTTCCACCGGGCATGGAACCAGGTGCTTTTGTTCAATGAACACACATGGGGCGCATATAACTCCATCTCCGATCCCGACAGCGATTTTGCGCGGCAACAGTGGGAATGGAAAAAGCAGCGTGCTATTGACGCTAACGCGTATGCCGATGTATTGATGGCAGGGGCGTTGAAAAGCATCGCCGGCAAAAAGTCCGGCGGCCACCCTGTATACATCGATGTGATCAACACACATTCGTGGGATGTGACCGGCCCGGTGAAAATCGACCGGGGATACTTCCCCGGCGCTAAAGTGGAAACGGCAAACGGCGAAAAAGTTCCTTCCCAAATCATGTCGGACGACAGCCTGGTGTTTTTAGCCGAATCCGTCCCGGGCATGTCTTCGAAAAAATTTGCTATCGACAGTGGAGACGCATATGCGGGGAAGGATACATGCCGCGTGACGGAAAATTCCATTTCCAACGGCATGTATGAAATCACATTGGATGCCGAGTTGGGCACGATTTCGTCGATAAGAAAAACCGCCGGGGTCAGGGAATATGTGAACAGCGACTTCCACGACGGTTTTAACGAGCACATTTATATAAAGGGAAGGCGCCCCAAATGGGGCAGGAAAGAGATTAAAAACCCGGAAGTGTCGGTCGCCATAAAGGAAGAGGGGCCGCTCGTGTGCGCGATCGAGTTAAAACGGGATGCGGTCAACAGCAAATCGCTCACTACGACAATCACCATGTACGGCGGCCTTGCTCGAATCGACCTGGTCAATACTCTCGACAGGCCCGTGGTTCGCCGAAAGGAAGGGATACATTTTGCCTTTCCCGTAAATGCCCAAAACCCGAGGGTGCACTACGACGTTGCCTGGGGTTCGGTGGAAGTCGACGTCGACCAGATGAAGGGCGCGAACAAAAATTTCATGACCGCTTTAAGATGGGTGGATGTGTCGGGCGACGAAGCAGGCATGCAATTCGTGCTTCAGGACGCGCCGCTATTCGAGGCCGGTGACATCACCATGGACGCCTTTTTCCTCAGTACCGAAGATTTTGTCTATAAGTGGTTACGCGAGATAAAACACAACGGGGCGATCTATTCATATGTGATGAACAACTACTGGGAGACCAACTACAAGGCCGACCAGCCGGGGGTGACAACCTTCCGCTACTCATTGTTCCCGCACGGAAAGTACGATGTTTCCGCGAACAATAAAAAAGGCATGGAGGTCATGCAACCTTTGATCGCCGTGCCTACTTCGGCAAACTTTAAAATGCCGAGTCCGCCGATTGCCATCAGCAATGAAAATATAATCATCGAATCCGTAAAATTCATTTCCGACGGCAAGGCCCTTCGGTTGTCCCTTTACAATATTTCCAACACAGACCAGGTCGCGGACATCACGCCCGGAAACAATTGCCGGGAAATATTCATTGTCGAAGGCGGACGCAACCCGTCTCCCTTGTCCGGCAACAGCCTCAAGTTCGGCAGGCACGATCTGCTACAGGTGGTTTGCAAATGAACTCAAGAGAACGGGTGCTGGCCGCGCTTAACCATGAGCAACCCGACCGGGTGCCGGTGGACTTCGGCGCCCATCGCTCGTCGGGAATAAACGCCATTGCATATGCCAATCTAAAAAAGGCGATGGGCATCGAATCAGGTGATATTTACGTTTATGATATGGTCCAGCAACTCGCCATTGTCGAGGAGCCGGTGCTTGAAGCGTTCAATGTCGATTGCGTGGAGATGGGACGCGGATTCATGCAGGACGACTCGGACTGGAAGGACTGGACCCTGCCAGACGGGACGCCCTGCAAGATACCCGCTTACATTAACATTGAAGAAAGAGACGGGGACTCGTTCCTTGTCTCCGACTCCGGCGTTGACCTGGCAGTGCAAAAAAAGGACAGCGTTTTCTTCGAGCAGATATACTTTCCTCTCGCGGACCGCAATTTCGAGAATGACGACTTTACCTACATAAAGGATATTTTCGAAAGCTCAATGTGGACCGGTATTCCGGCCCCGGGCGGGCATATCCCCCTGAGTGAAGAGGGCTTGAAAAAGTTGAAGGAAGGCGCCAAGTCTCTCAGGGAATCAACCGACCGCGCCATCGTCGGCCTTTTCGGCGGCAACATGTTCGAGGCGCCGCAGTTCCTGTATCGGATGGACAACTATCTTTCATACATGGCGCTATATCCCGAGGCCTGCATCCGTCTCTCGGAAATCCTCTGCGAAATGTACATGGGCGCTCTTGATAAATGGCTGTCCGCGGTCGGGCCTTACATCGACATAATACTTTTCGGCGACGACCTGGGCGGGCAGACCGGGCCTCTGCTCTCCAAGAACATGTATCGGAACTACTTCAAGCCGTATCACAAAAAACTGTGGAACAGGGCAAAGGAGTTGGCCGAAGTAAAGGTCATGCTCCATTCCTGCGGCGGAATAGAGCCTTTCCTTGACGATCTGATCGAGATCGGACTGGACACCGTGAACCCAGTGCAGACCGACTGCCAGGGAATGGACCCGCGTGCGCTGAAGGAAAAGTATAGCGATCGGATATGCTTCTGGGGAGGCGGCTGCGACACGCACGCGGTCCTGCCGCTGGCGGAGCCCGGCGTCGTTGCCGAGCACGTAAGAGAGCAGGTTGAGATAATGGCGCAAGGCGGCGGCTTTGTTTTCCAGCAGGTACACAACATCATGTCCGAAACCAAACCAGAGAACATCATCGCCATGTTCGAAGCGGTCAAGCAATTCAACGAAGGGGCTTAAGTTGGCTTTGCTCGACCTGATTGTCATTTTCCTTTATTTCGCCCTGGTCATCGGTGTCGGCGTTTATTATTCAAAGAAGGCATCCAAGGACCTCAACTCGTATTTTCTCGGCGACAAGAAAATGCACTGGCTTACCCTGGCCATGTCGGGGTCGGTATCCAACTTCGACGTTACCGGCACCATGTGGATGGTATCGGTGCTTTTTTTGCTGGGCATGAAATCGTGGTGGCACCACTGGATGTGGGGCGTGATGCTGCCGGCTTTCGGGCTCGCCTACATGGCCGGCTGGGTAAGGAAATCGGGGGTGATCACGGGCGCCGAATGGATGTCCACCAGGTTCGGAGACGACGCCGGAGGAAAAGCCGCGAGGATGGTCTACGCCCTGATGGCGGTGATCACCTGCGCGAGCTTCATCGGCTACGCATTTCAGGGAATCGGAAAGTTCGCGACCGTTTACATCCATTTAGAAAACCTCGCCGACTATTTGCCGATCCTCTCCACCCTGGTCACAACCCACAAGGCCCAGACCCTTGCCGTGCTGGTGCTGGGGATTACCACTTTGTACGTGGTCCTGGGCGGCCTGTTCGGGGTGGTAGTTACCGATGTTATCCAGACCATCATACTTACGCTGGCCGGATTATTGATCGTTGCCATAGCTTTTGTAAAAGTCTCGCCGGAGGTGGCCAACCAGGTCACACCGCCGGGATGGGAGTCGCTGTGGCCTGTCTGGCGCATACCCGAGTATAAAGGCACCGAAAACGCGGCTTACGAGATGTTCGGGCTCCTCACTCTGGTCTGGATAATCAAGGGATTTTTTCTGAACTCGGGAGGGCCGGGCCAGATGTACGACTTCCAGCGATATCTCGCGGCTCGCGATCACAAGGACGCGGCCAAGGTGGCGGCGGCCTGGCCGTTCTTTCTGGTGATAAGATGGGCGATGGTTGCGGCCATAACCCTCTTGGCCCTGGCAGGCTTTGCCGATGTCAAGGACCCGGAAATGGTCATGCCCCAGGTACTTCAGCACTATTTGCCGGTCGGCTTGCGAGGGCTGGTCATTGCCGGCTTCCTAGCCGCTTTTATGTCAACCTTTTCATCAACCTCCAACAGCGGCGCCTCATACATCATAAAAGACATCTGGCAGCCTATGTTTCGTCCGGATGCGGACGAGAAGCAACTGGTAAGGGGAAGCTATCTGGCAACCATCGCCATCGTAGCGGTTGGTATTATTATCGGCTGGAACGCCGAGTCCATCTCCTCGATCTGGGGCTGGATAATGATGGCGCTCGGAGGAGGCGTGATAGTGCCTAATGTCCTCAGATGGTACTGGTGGCGGACCAACGGCTGGGGATACGCGGCCGGGACCATGGCCGGGATACTCCTGTCCCTCATTCCCCTGATATGGAAACTGCCGGTGTACGTGACCTTCCCGATCATCTGCGCCGGATCGTTCGCGGCCTCGGTCGCCGCCTCGATGCTGACTCCGCCGACCGAGCGTGCGGTCCTTGTTAACTTCTATCAAAAGGTGCGGCCTTTCGGGATATGGTCAGCCGTAAAGGACGGCGACGAGGCGGCAAACAAGGGCGGCTTTCTCGCCGACGCGCGCGACCCCGTTATCAACACCCTGACCGCCGTGGTCGGCATGACCGGCCTCTACATCGGGCCGATGTATCTGGTCGGCCACTGGCGTTGCGAGGCCTCTGTTTGGCTCGCCGTTTCCGCCATCAGCGCGGTGGTGCTCTATTTCAGGTGGTACAAGAAGCTCGAACAGTGATCGCCTTTGACAAATCGCCGGGCGCAGGTTGCATTCATGTCCTTCGAATTTCATGGTATGCCCGGGGGAACGAAGAACTGATTTCAAGAGGTTGGCGGTAGGGGCGACCCAGACGGGCTGTAGG
>CAZOMR010000145.1:0-8531 GCA_964580655.1 uncultured bacterium | reverse complement strand
CTATATAGCGATAAACGCAAGCTTTTTGCTCAGGCACCAATAAACCGGATGATCCTATTTAAATTGATGGAAGAATAAAAACAGGGAACAGTGGGGCTGTTGAAAAACCCTTCTTTAAGAAAAATACTTCCATTAACATCCTCTCTCTTGAAATCTGCGTAATCTGCGGATAAAGTAGGCTTGAGACTTGAGCCGTGAGACCTTCATATTTAACCTGTTACATTGAAAGGAGCAATAAATGGAGATCATGGAGTTCTGGACAGGCGCTGACATAGCTTTCACCGTTATCTTCTTAGTATCCCTCTTGATCATGCTCTACGCCATGGCCCTGATGAGCAGGGCTATCAATCTCCTGCAGTACAAGGTGTCTGTTATTGAGAAGAACCTCAAATTGATGGAGGAAGAATTCAAGATGATCGCAAACCGTGATGCGGTTGACCTCTCCAAAATAAAAGCGCCCCCGAAAAATGATAGGGGCCAGGTCGTTACATGACACTTACGGATTTAATAGGCTTGAGGCTTGAAGCCTGAGGCCTGAGTGTCAACAGGCCTATTCCTGAATCTTTAACTTTAATTATCTTCTTCTTTGCGTCCTTTGTGTCTCTGCGATAAAATTATTCAGCTCTCAAACTACAAAATCGGGAATTAGTGTTATAATCTTTTCAGAGAGATGATGTCAGGCGAGGTCATATCAGGGAGTCCGGAGATAACGCGTTCCCTGGGGAGAGCACTTGGCCGGGTGGTCAACGCGGGCGAGGTGGTAGCTGTCTCCGGAAAGCTGGGAGCGGGAAAGACGCTCTTTATCCAGGGGATAGCAATAGGTCTGGGCACAGACCCTCAAGTGCCGGTTACCAGCCCGACTTACACGCTGGTGCATGAGTATCCTGGCCCGAGACCCCTGTTCCACTTTGACTTCTACCGGCTCGGCAGAATCGAGGAAGTCCTTGCACTCGGATACGAGGAATATTTCTATGATGATGGCGTCTCGACCGTGGAATGGCCGGAAAAATTTCCAGAGCTCTTTCCTGCTGAGACATTGTGGGTCAACCTGGAAAGGCGCAAGGCTGAAGGATATAGAGGAGAGGAGCCCAGGAGAATTTCTTTCTCAAGCGATCGCCAGGAGTCATGGGATAAAAGGTTGGACGATGTATTAAAGGATTTTCTGAAAGCGGGGTGATGTTCAGTTGGCCTTGATAGTGCAGAAGTATGGAGGAAGTTCTTTAGGGACCCTGGATAAAATACGGAGCGTGGCAAAGCGTGTGATGGAGACGGCCTCAAGAAAGAACCGCGTGGTGGTGGTGCTATCGGCCATGCAGGGCGAGACTGATCGGCTCATCGGGCGGGCACTCGAGCTGACTGATCTGCCGGACTTGCGAGAATACGACTCCATGATCAGCACAGGAGAGCAGGTGAGCGTCTCGCTTCTCGCCATCGCGATCAATGCCATGGGCGGCAAAGCAAGGTCGCTCCTTGCTTTCCAGGTTCCAATTTATTCAGATGGCGCGTTCAAGGATGCCAGGATCAGCCGGATAGAAACCGGGAAGATCAGGAACCTTCTGTCAAAGGGCTACATCGCGATAGTGGCCGGCTTTCAGGGGCTTGACCCGGAGGGCAATATCAACACCCTGGGGAGGGGAGGCTCTGACACTACCGCAGTGGCTTTAGCCGCGGCCATCAAAGCGGATGAATGTGAAATCTACACGGATGTGGATGGAATATACACCGCGGACCCCAATGTCTGCCCCCAGGCGCGGAAGATGGAAAAGATCACACACGAGGAGATGCTGGAGCTTGCAAGCCTGGGGGCAAAGGTGCTTCAGATACGCTCGGTCGAAATGGCAATGAAGTATAATGTGCCGCTTCATGTCCGATCCAGTTATGAAAGGACCGAGGGAACGCGTGTAATCAAGGGGGATAAAAACATGGAAACAATTGTTGTCTCCGGGGTGGCCTGCGATAAGAATGGAGCAAAGGTTACCCTGGTTCGCGTCCCGGACAGGCCCGGAGTGGCCGCGGCTCTCTTCAACCCTATTTCAAAGGCCAACATAGTAGTGGACATAATCATTCAGAATGTAAGCGAGAAGGGCTACACAGACCTCACTTTCACTGTGAAGCGCGATGACCTTGCGAGGACAAAGCGCCTGGCAGAGGCCGCGGCGAAAAGGCTTGGCGCCAGCCAGGTGATCACGGATGACAGGATCGCAAAGGTGAGTATGGTCGGGATGGGTATGAAGGAGCATGCAGGGATTGCGAGCAAGATGTTCCAGACACTGGCAAAGGCAGGAATCAATATCCAGATGATCTCAACCTCTGAGATAAAGGTCTCATGCGTGATTGATGAAAAATATGTTGAACTGGCTGTCCGGGAATTGCATCAGGCATTCAAGCTGGGCAAGAAGCCTTCTACCGGAAAAAAGCCCCGGGGCAAGCCCGCACTCAAAAAGAAAAAATAGCAGGATTTTTAGATGGCAAAAAGGATCGAGGTCTACGATACTACCCTCCGCGACGGTAGCCAGGCCGCGGAGATCACTTTCAGTCTGGAGGATAAAATCCGTATTGTCCAGCTGTTGGACAGCCTGGGCCTGGACTACATCGAATGCGGCTGGCCAGGGTCCAATCCAAGGGACATGCGCTTCTTCAGGGAAGCAAGAAAACTCGATTTGAAGAAAGCAGAGATAGTCGCCTTTGGCTCTACGAGGAGAAAAGGAGTCAGCCCGGCCAGAGACCCGCAGATACGGGAACTCATTTCTGCTCAAACCACAGTGGTAACCATCGTGGGCAAAACATGGAAACTGCACGGACAGAGGGTCCTGGGTGTCTCTGCCAGGGAAAACCTGGCAATGATACGCGAGAGCGTGGATTATCTCAAGGCTCACAAGTGCCGGGTCTTCTTCGATGCAGAGCATTTCTTTGACGGATTCCGCCATGATCCTGAATATACCATTGAGGTAGTAACCGAGGCCGCCCAAGCTGGCGCGGACCTGGTCTGCCTTTGTGACACCAACGGCGGCGCAATGCCCGACGAGATAGCATCCGCTGTCAGGAAGGTCAGGGAAAACATCCCGACACCTATCGGCATCCATACTCACAATGACTGCGAATTGGCAGTGGCCAATGCCATGGCCGCTGTCCAGGAAGGTGCGAACCATGTCCAGGGAACAATCAACGGACTCGGGGAGAGGTGCGGCAATGCAGACCTGTGTGCCCTTATACCCAACCTGATGCTGAAGCAGGGATATGCACTGATCCCGAAAGGCAAGCTCAAGCACCTTCGCAAGGTAGCACACCTGGTTTACGAACTTGCCAACAAACCCCCGGACCCGCATCAGGCCTATGTGGGCGACAATGCCTTTGCCCACAAGGGGGGCCAGCACGGTGATGCAGTGATCAAAGACCCGCGCACATATGAACATGTGGCACCGGACACAGTGGGAAACCGCCGTCGGATACTTATCTCGGACCTGGCAGGTAAAAGCAACATCGCATATAAGGCCAGCGAGTACGGGATCAACCTGGATAAAGCAAGCCCAGAGACACGGGAGATTCTTGCGGAAGTCAAAAGGCTTGAGGACCAAGGGTACCAGTTCGAAGGCGCGGAAGCGAGCTTTGAACTGCTCATGCAAAAGGCATTGAAAGGACGCAAGGCATATTTCAAATTCAAGGGCTTTCGGGTGATAGACGAGAAGCGGCCTGAAGATGCGGTGCCGCGCGTTGAGGCCACGATAATGGTGGAGGTGGCCGGCAAGATCGAACACACAGCCGCACAAGGCGTGGGCCCGGTCAACGCCCTGGATAACGCCCTGCGAAAGGCCCTGGAAAGATTCTTCCCTTTATTGAAGGATGTCAGGCTGATTGACTATAAGGTCCGGGTCCTGCCGGCTGGCAAGGGCACGGCAAGCCAGGTGCGCGTGTTGATCGAGTCAACCGACGGCAAGGACACATGGGGAACAGTCGGGGTCTCGGACAACATCATCGAGGCTAGCTGGCAGGCACTTACTGACAGTGTGGACTATAAACTTTACAAGTCATCCAGATCCCTCGGAGATGAAAAAAAACCTCGCAAAACCACCTAGTCCCAAGGGCACGGAGGAATCGCACCTGGAATTGGGATTGCTTATCCTGGCTGGCCTTGTTCTGATTTTCGCCGGCTTCAAGGCCTCGGGAATAGCCCTGGTCGAGAGCCGCGGGTCAACCCCCCTTCCGGGAGGCTATCTCCAGGTCATGAAGTCCGAAGGATATGGAGGACCGGACAGGGATTATATTCTGGAAATGCCCTCCATGCGGATGAAAATGAAGGGCATCCTCCCGGGATTAAAACATGAAGGGTTCATTCTCCGTAGCCCCTATGTGACGAAGGATGAATCTGGAGGAGAGGAACTCTGGCTGGATAGCGGGGATGCTGTGAGGATTAATTCCTGGAAGAGAAGGGACATGATCATTCATCATTTACCTCAAGGTATGGATAACCGCACCCGCTATGTGCTGGGAGAGAAGATGAACCTGAATAGTGCCACTGCGTTTGAGATGAGCCTGATCCGGGGGCTTGGTATAATCCGGGCTGAGCGGATTGTGGCCGCGCGGGAAGATAACCGCGGGTTTACAGACTGGGATGAACTGAGGGGTCTTCCGGAAGTGTCAGATGAGATTTTTATCGGGCTACGCGGGAATTTTTTTCTGGGTGAGCCTTTATCCGAGGAGCTAAAGGGGCATGTTGAGTCTGCAGGGCATCCTGAGTGAGCATCCGTTTCCGCGCTTGCTCAATTTCTTGCATGAGACGGATCAGACAGGAAGGCTCCTGCTCAAGCATAGCGGTATTTCCAAGACCGTGTATGTGGTGCAAGGCCTGGCAGTGAATGTGGAAAGCAGTCTGAGAGATGAGACCCTGGGCCGCTATCTGATCAAGCAGGGCAAAATCACGGAGGATGACTACAAAAAGAGCGTCGAGTTGATGATGAACCAGGGTGTCCAGCAAGGGGCTTCTCTCGTGAAGCTCGGCGCGCTCAAGCCCAAAGAATTTTATCAGGCGGTGAAGGACCAGACGAGGGAAAAACTCCTGACCTGCTTCGGATGGACAGAGGGAGAGTATCGCTACCAGGAAGAGATTTCCTTTGTTGAAGACACCTACCGGTTTGAGATGCCTTTTATCCCGATCATGCGGGAAGGGCTGGCGCGCTTTTTTCCCGATGAATTCCTTGACCGGGAGCTTGCCCTGGTCCCGGACGGGCCCTTGATCCCGGAAGCGGACCTGCTTGAAAGGATTTCCAGTTGGAACCTGGAGAGAGAAGAATCGGAAAGAGTCCTTCAAATTGACGGGGAAAAAGGCCTGCCTGAAATCCTGTCCTCCGCTGGGACAAAGGAGAAAAGGCTGTTTTATTTGTTGCTTATGGTCGGGCTTATTAAGCCCTCCAATCAACTGGCGGAGAAACTGCGTGAGGTTATACCGGGTGAAAAGCATGCGCCGCTTCAGAGGGAGGCCCTTTTTGTCTCCCTGAGTGCGCCTGAGGTTATAGATGAAGAGCCGATCGAGGCTGAGGGTGACGAGGACAAGAGAGGCGAGGATGAAATTCTTGCGGAATACATGGAGATCAAGAGCAAGGATTATTTTTCCTTGCTCAATGTGGATTCCGATGCGGAAGATGACGATATAGAACAGGCTTACCACAGGAAGATGGCCGAGTTTGCCCGCGATTGCTTTGTCCCCGGACTGTCCGCAGAGGCGGAGGCCAGGTTGGAGGAAATCAATACTCAATATATCCGGGCCTATGAATCCTTGAGGAGTCCGGAACACAGGGAAAAGTACAGGCAGGAGCTTATCGGAAAATCTGAATTCAAGGCCAGGCCGGGCCTGGAGGCTGAGAGGTTTTTGCAAAAAGGCATGGAGTATGTCCGTGCAAGGGACTGGGCAAAGGCCCAGGAGATGTTTGAAAAGGCCGTAGAGCTAAGTCCGGAGGAGCCTGAATATTTCGGGTATCTGGGCTGGGCTGTTTATTCAAATGAAGAACTCGATTTTGAACAGCGCAGGGATATGGCGATTGAAAAGCTGGCCAAGGCCATAGAGATAAATCCGAACATGGATTCAATCCATGTCTTTATGGGCAAAATTTACAAGGATGGCGGAGATGCAGAGGAGGCGATCGCGGAGTTCCGTCTTGCATTGCAGTGCAATCCCAACTGCCGCGAGGCCGCAAGGGAGCTTAAGGCCTACGGAGTGGAGACATGACCGAAGGCCCGAGCCTGGAGATCCGCTTCTCAAGCCTTGAGGAGTTTGAAAAAGAATACCGCGAGAACCTGAGCAAGGGCGGAGTCTTTATCGCAACTCAAGAGCCGCCGCCGTTTCGCTCCAGGGTTGAGATAAAGCTATACCCGCCAGATCAGGAGACTCCGATCATGCTTGCCACCGAGGTCGTGCATATAATCAGCCCGGATCAGGCGGTCCCTGGCATGGACCCCGGAGTGGCTCTCCAGATATTGAACTACGATGAAAACCTGGACAGGGTGCTGAAGGGCTTTCTTGCTGAGAAGGAAAGCCCGAAGGGTCTGGAGGATCAAAAGGATATGGATGGTCCGAAGGATCTGGAGGACTTGCCGGATGAAGATGCTGATAAGGATTCATCTACCGAGGAGTCAGATGAAATGCAGGAGAAATCCGAGGTTGATGAGACAGTCAAGAAATTCCAGGGCCTGAATCCCGACAATCTATTTGTTTCACTGCGGCGGCTTCCTCGCAACGAGAAGATCAAGCTGGCCAAGCGCGGCCCGAAGAAAATATTGAACCTGCTTATCCAGGAAGGCGACAAACAGATCATGCGCTTCATAATCCAGAACCCGCGACTCGGAGTCCCGGAGGTCCTGGGTATCCTGAAGAGTCCGACGACGAGCATGGAGATCATCCAGGCCATCGGCAAGAACTCCGGCTGGATGCAGAGTGACGAGGTCCGCTACAACCTTGTGGTCAATCCCAAGACCCCGCTTCCGCTTGCACTTAATCAGATTAAGGGGCTTAACACCAAGGACCTGGCCAAGCTCGCAAAGTCATCCCATGTCAAGACCCAGATCAAATCCAACGCCCTGAAGCTACTCATGCTCCGCCGCAGTGGCTCAGGGTGAGCGCAGATACTTCAAACATCCCTGGTCCTGTATTTTCCATCCGGAGGCCGGTTTTGCTTGTCCGACATCTTACACCACGACCAGCAAAATAATTACCTGAAACCCTCATCAAGCAGTGCTTAAAAAACACTCAGTCATCCAGCTTTACCTTGATAGAGGCAATATCCAGATCCATCTCCTTTTCGTTCAGGGTCATCACCAATTTTTCGGCTGCCTTTCCTCCCACCTGAATGGGGACGCTATACTTATAGATGCTGGTAACCATTGTTCCGCCATCGTGAGGCCCAAAGATCAAACTCAAGGAGCCAGAAATATCCCCTTTTAATTGGATCACGATCTTCTTGTTGGGAATATGGTCGACAACCGTGGCCTCCCCCTCGAAGCGCTTTCTGATCATCTCATATACCCAGCGGAAATGACTCCCGACTCCAGAACCGCTCACATTCTTTATCTCCTTCATATTCGTCATCCACTCCAGCAGGCGAATCGGGTCGTCGAGGTAGGCGAAAACCTTCTCAACCGGGGCGTTGATGATAATATTTCTCAGGGTTTCAACCATGATCCTTTCCTCTCATTTTTTTCAAGCAATGTTTTTCTGGCCAATGAGTATTCTACAATGATGTGTCCTTTTCATAGTAGCTATCCCTTCGATTTATTCTTGATCCTCCTTCATGATCCGGTTGCTTAAATTCCCGAAAATTTAGTCTTCCTGAACAAACGCGGCCAGGAGAGTCATCACTCCTTTAAGGGTTTTTTTCTGAGCGAACTTCTCCGGCCATATAACTCCGTTGAAGAGGAATCCGTCGTGCAAAGCCGAAAGTAAGGTTGTCATGGCAGGAACGTTAATCTCCTTTATCTCGCCTTGCCTAACAAGTTCTTTCAGACAACTCGACAATGTATGCTGGTATCTGTTCGTGATCTCAATTAGGTTTTTCCTGATATTCTCGTCACGACTGGCCGCGCTGGCAAACTCAATCCAGGTAAGCAAAAAGGACCTCTCTTTATTAATATAGCGATACATGCGTTCTATAACGCGTTTCCCGACATCTGTAAAATTTAATCTTTTAATTTCAAGGTCGTCTTTCAAATCATCCAGAGCCTTCTGGTACCAGCGATCCACGACAGCCAGGAAAATTTCCTCCTTGCTGGAGAAATACCAGTAAAGGGCCCCTTTGCTTCTCCCGGATGCAACTATAATATCATTGACGGTTGCGCCGTGATAACTCTTTTCAGAAAAACATTTCATCGCCGCGTTCAGTAACTGTTCTCGGCAAATTTCTTTTGATAATCTTTGCCTCACCATGTGGCCCCTTTCCATACCGACCATTCGGTCTATAAAGATATCATACTTTCTTTAAAATTTCAATAGGGAAAAATTTTCCTGCCCCCTGATACTTTGCATCTGTTTCTGGAATGTACCGACA
>CAZOMR010000144.1:0-8555 GCA_964580655.1 uncultured bacterium | reverse complement strand
CCCTTCACCCTTGTAGATTTGATGCATTAAATGATGTGCCCTAATGCCCTTTGTATGGGCGACTCGTGGAGTCGCCCGACATTTTAAAGGTGTTGAGAGGAGTTGAAAGCGGCGCGTTGAAAATTTTTGGGGAAGATGAAAAGATAGTTCAGAATTTAGTTCACCACCTTGCGGTGGAGCGAGGTATGCCTCTCCCGTATGGGATCGGCCTGGAAATTATCTGAGTAATCCTCCGGATCTTCGATCTGCATAATCTGTGAATTCAATAGGTGTGAGGCCTGAGGTTTGAGTATTCCCACCCTTGCTTCGCAATGGCGGGTTAGACAAAGACTTTGCGCTCTGTTTTTAGATTTAATTATTTTTTTCTTTGCATTTCTCTGCGTAATCTGCGTAATCTGTGGATAAAAATTTTCTTCTCTGCGTTCTCTGCGGTGTAATATTTTGGTGGATTAGACTTTTTTTGTTTTCCAGGTTCCCTTCCGATACCAGTAGAGCATGGCCGCACCCTCGAACACGAGAGAGTAGAACATAGCCTGCCATATTCCGTTCACTCCCATTCCGAATGGTAGTGCCAGGGCCCAAGCCAGTGGCAGTTTGAGTATCCAGTTTGCAAGGATGGATATGACCATGACCGGCCTTGTGTCCCCTGCCCCGGCCATGGCCGCGCCTGCTATTCCGCCGAGTGATGAGAAGAAAAAGCTCACGGACACCCATCGCATGAACGCGGCTCCGGCCTCTACTGTTCCGCGGGAGTCTTCCATGAAAGCCACCAGCTCAGGCGCGTACACGAAGTATATAAAGCTGGACAGGCACTGGAAGATTAACCCGACAACCAGGCCCTTTCTCACCATTCTATCCGCGCGTTCCGGCTCTTTGGAGCCCAGGTACTGGCCTGTGAGCGCTGAGACCGCGACTCCCATTCCGCCGAAGAATATCCAATTCAGGCCGATCCACCTCAGCCCTATTCCGAACCCTGCGAGTGGTCCGGAGCCGAACATGGCCAGGATTTTTTGAAGGATGACGGTGCTCAAAGGCCTGGAGATCATGGCGATGCTTGCCGGAATACCTATCTTCAAGATTCTCCACATTTCCCTGGGCTCAAGGCTGGAGAACCGGGGCCGCGCGGCTGGAAAGCGGCGGGTGAACATGAGCGCAAAAAGTATCCCGGTGCCCATGGTTTCCGAGATCAGTGTGGCCAGCGCCGCGCCCACGACTCCCCACCCGAAGAACCCGACCAGCATCTCTCCCCGGTCGAAAATAAAAACCGGGTCCAGCACCGCGTTCACCAGCACTACGACCACACTCAACATCAGGGGAGTCCTGGTATCTCCGGCGGCCATGAAGGCTGACCAGAGCGGAGTGCTACAACTGATTACCATGAAGAAGATAAATATCAGCCGCATGTAGATGACCGCATAGTCGTGCACCTGCGGCTCAAGCTGGAAGAATCCGATCAGGGCCGGTGTTCCGAGCCATCCTCCCACTGCCAGGATGACTCCGAGCAGTCCCCCCAGGAACAGGGCGTGAGCAAGGGAATTCGCGGAGCTTGAATCATCTTTGGCCCCGATGAACCGGGCGATCAGTGCAAGTGTTCCTGTGTAGAGTATGCCGGTCAGTCCAAAGATGACCGAGATGATGTTCCCGCACAGGCTGACCGCGGCAACCGGCTCTGTACCGAGAAACCCGATCCACTTCATGTCAACCAGGTTGAGCGCGGTAAAAAGGAGGAATGAGATACTTGCGGGCCAGGCAATGGTCCAGATTCTTCTTAGCTCGCTGCGGTTATTATCAAGGGCCATTCGGGGGTGCTACTTTCCCAGGTGTTTTTTCAGTTCATCAAGTTTTTTCCTGGCGAACTCTCCCTGCTTTGTGCCTTCGGCCGCCTTGATCACCCTTGCAAGTAGCCGGGCCGATTCCTCATAATCCCCGATCTTTTGTAAAACCATTGCGGCCTGATAAGTGGCGGCAACGCTCCAGGCGGTCTGGTCCGGATATAGATAGCTGACCTTCAAGTATTCAACTGCCGCGGGCTCGTATTGGCCCAGAGCGCGGTAGCATTCTCCTATCCAGTATTGTGTCTCCGCGGCCGAGGCCTCATCCCGAACCTCTACCAATGCCTGGCGCAATGACCTGAGCGCATCCTTATATTCCCCGGCCTCAAGCAGAGAAGTCCCCACCCTGAGATGCTGTGTCGGAAAATGAAGGACCTCGGGATAGTCCTGAATAAGTGAAAGATATTCCTCGGTCATGCCGGAGTTATCACCCAGCCTCTCATAACATGCCCCGCGCATATGATGTAGCCATGCCTCCTCATTCCGGGACAGGTGCTCGGGGACCATGCCCTCTAACCTTGCCAAGACCTCGCCGCATCGCTTATTCCTGAAAGCCTCTTCGGCAAGCAGGAATTCGATTGCATCCTTGAAACAGGATAAAGGGCTATCCATGCTCAATTCCTCAAGCTCATCAAGCGCGGCTAGCTTGTCCCCTTGTGTCAGATTCATGCGCGCCCAGAGCAGGCGGGCCTCTTGTAATGCCTCCTCGTGAAGCGCAAGGACCTCAAGGGCTTGCTTCCATGCCTGAAACTCCTTCATGTCAGATCTTTCGTAAGCCGAGAGCAATCGCAAGCGTATCTGATCCTCTGAGATATTGTGTTCCGGGTTTTCTCTCAGGCCCGGGACATAGCTGATGTAAGCGGAATAATCCTCTAAGCCCAGAAAGCACCTCTGGATAGGGCCCTTCACCTCTATCAAGGCCGAGGGGAATTCTCGCTCAAGCGCCTGATAGTATTCAACGGCTTTTGAAGGTTCACCCGCGAGTTCGCGGTTTTTCCCGGATGCGTAAAGCAGTCGTGCCCCAAGCTCCGGGTCCGATGTGTGGAGCTGATCCAGCAATGTCATCGCGGAATCCATATCCCCTTCAGCCTCTCTTATGCGAGCGAGCATCAGCCCGGCAGGCACGGCCCAGTCAGAATCGGAAGAGGCAAGCTGATCGAATATAGCCGTGGCCTGGTCCGGGTCTGCGAGCCGATAAAAGCCCCATCCCTGCTCAAAAATATACCCGGACCGCCGTGGCGCATCCGTCTCCTGGGCAAGCGCGCGATAAACCTCGATCCCTTTTGCATACTCCCCCTTGCGAAAATACAGTCGCGCCTGGTCAACCCTCGCGTTCTCCTCGGCAGTGGGCAACCTCGCGGCTAACACCTTCTGATCCTCCGTGGCCTGGAGCGCGGAATCCAACAGCCCCTGCCGACGGTATGAGTCCGCTATCAGCTCATACGCGCGGAGCAATGTCACTCCCCTGCCCCCTCGCGCCTTCACCTCCAGCAAGTCCTGAACCGCTCCTGCATCATCCCCGCGCTTCGCCCGCAGATCACCGCGTCGCAAAAAGGCAAGGGCAACATCCCTTCCACCAGGGTATTGCTCAAGGTATTCAGTGAAGCCCGAAAGCGCGTTCTCGTGCTCGCCCTCCTTATAGTAAATCTCTGCCCCCAGATAAGCGGCCCTTGCGCGAGTCCACTTTTCAACGCCTTGCGATATGGCCTGTAATGCCTCCTGGGCCCCGATCCAGTTGCCAAGCAGAAAGTCCAGTTCCGCCATCTCCAGCCAGGCCGCATCCTTTAATCTGTCCCCGATCTCTCCGGATTCATCCAACCCCTGAAGCAGGTGCTCAAGCCACTCAAGCGCGGCTTGAGGCCTTCCATCCTCCATCTCTATCCTGCTCAATAGCCTGCAACTCAATATCTTGACTTCATCCATGTCCGGTGAATTGACAAGCACTCCCAGTGCATCCCTCGCATCCTTATCCTCCCTGACCAGGTAGTGCTCCCACGCTGTTTCATATCCGGCATACCTTTGCTCCAGTCTCTTGCCGGCCTGACAATTCCGCCAGTAATTCACTGCTTCTTCGTCCTGTCCCTGTGCGGAAAGCGACCTTGCCACGGCTCTCTCCGCCGAAGCCCGCAGACCCAGGGATATGTATGAAAGGGCTTTATGCGATTCAGCAGAATCTTGAGTGCCCGCGAGAAATTTCTCGTATCCCTGGATCGCTTCTCTGGTCTTACCGCCTTCTTCCATGACCACCGCAAGCGCAAACCTTGCCAGCAGGGCAAGCACAGTGCCAGGTGTCTCCTTACCCTCGGCCAGGCGAGACCACTCATCCTCGGCCTCATCGAGCCTTCCCATCCGCGAGAGCGTCTGAGCGCGATGATAAGCAGTCAGGGAGGACAGATTGGGCTCAAGAGCCGCGGCCAGATCATATCTCTCAAGCGCCTGGCTGTAAATTCCTCTCAAGAAAAGCCTGTTGCCAAGGAGGTAGTTCACCTTTCCCAGCCGTTTTTTGGCATCTGCATCCCTTCTGGAATCCGGGAATTCCTGGATCAACTCCTCAAGCGCATTTGCCGACTCCTCAAGGTGCCGCACCAGGTATGCGCTCTCTCCAAGAAAATAAAGCGCGTCGGCACAATGCGGGCCACGCTTCTGTGAGGCTTTCTTGAAATACGAAATGGACTCCTCGAATTTTCCAAGTTGATATAAACAGAGGCCTGCATGAAACAGGGCATCCTCTTCATACTCCCCATCCGGAAACTGCAAGAGATAAGCCCGATATTCCCCGGACGCAAGCTCGTAAAGAGCATCCTTGAAAAGCCCCCTTGCGGCCTTGATCTGGGCCGGTTCGGGGCTGACTGCGCAGACCAGAATACAGCCGCTGAATAAAGCAAACATGCGCCACTTTAAGCGCGAAAAAACTCTTTTAACCATGTCCTGATTCTCTTTGACAAGCCTGGAAATTTTCCCTATCATAGCAGACCAGAATGCTTTTTCAAGGCTGGACAGATTAAGTGGCTTGACAACCTCGCAGAATTGGGTATTATTCCGTCTGGCCTGAATTTTAGAATCTTGAAAAAAAGGGGGTTAAAAGATGGCAAGCAAGGTAGCAATCAATGGTTTTGGCCGGATAGGGCGGTGTTTCTTCCGGATCGCGCATGAACGCGATGTTGAGGTGGTAGCTATCAATGACCTTGTCCCTGCCGATGTCCTGGCCCATCTATTGAGATACGATTCTGTTCACGGCACCTGGCCGGTCTCGGTCAAGGCTGAAAAGGACGCGCTGGTGGTTGACGGGAAAAAGGTCAGGGTAGTCTCGGAAAAGGACCCTGCAAAGCTTCCCTGGAAGGAGATGGGAGCGGAGATAGTGATCGAGTCCACCGGGCTCTTCCGCAAGAAACCGGATGCCAAGAAACATATTGATGCTGGGGCAAGAAAGGTTGTGATCAGCGCACCGGCTGATGATCCTGACATCACACTCTGTCTTGGAATCAATGACTCAAATTATGATAAGAAAAAGCATAACATCATCTCCAACGCGTCCTGCACCACCAACTGTCTCGCTCCTGTCGTCAAGGTGCTGGATGATAAATTCAAGATCAAAAAGGGCCTGATGACTACAATTCATGCCTACACCAGTGACCAGCGTCTCCAGGATCTTCCTCACAAGGACCTGCGCCGGGCCCGCGCCGCGGCAGTGTCCATGATCCCCACAACCACCGGTGCGGCCAGGGCAGTGGGACTGGTCCTTCCACACCTCCAAGGCAAGTTAAACGGGCTTTCTATCCGGGTGCCCACTTCCAATGTCTCCCTTGTGGACCTTGCCGCGGAACTAGAAAAAGAGGTCAGCGTGGATGAAGTCAACGCGGCCATGAAGAAAGCATCCGAGGGGGAACTCAAGGACATTCTTGCCTACTGCGATGAACCCCTGGTATCCATTGACTTCAATAACTCAAGCTACTCGTCCATCTTTGACGCAAAAAGCACATTTGCCATTGAAAATATGGTAAAGGTGCTCGCCTGGTACGACAACGAGTGGGGATATGCCACCCGCCTCGTGGACCTATGCGATATCCTGCTTTAACCCAGGCCTTCAAGGGGGCGAAAGCGTGGCCATAAAGATAATCAACGAGCTTGACATTGCGGGCAAGAGGGTTTTTATCCGGGTGGACTTTAATGTTCCGCAGGAGGAGAAGACCCGCGCAATCAGAGATGATTCCAGGATCCGGGCGGCCTTGCCAACCATACTCTATGCTCTGGAGCAAAAGGCCCGGGTGATCCTGGCCAGCCACCTTGGTCGGCCCAAGGGCAAGCGTGTTGCGGAATTGACACTCCTTCCGGTCGCGGAGAGGCTCTCTGAACTTCTCGATCGTAAAGTTATATTCCCGGATGACTGCATCGGAGACGGTGTGCGGAAGAATGTGCAGGAACTCGAGGAATGCGGCGTGATCCTTCTTGAGAACCTGCGTTTTCATCCTGAAGAGGAATCCAATGATCCGGTTTTTGCTGAAAAGCTCGCCTCGCTTTGCCATGTCTATGTAAACGACGCGTTCGGCACCGCGCACCGCGCCCATGCCAGCACAGAAGGCATGGTCAAATATATCAAGGAAAAAGCCGCGGGATTTCTCATGGAAAAAGAGCTCAAATACCTGGGCCAGATACTTGAAAATCCGGGGAGACCTTTCATAGCAATCATCGGAGGGGCAAAGGTCTCGGACAAGATCAGCCTGATCGAAAATCTTCTTACCAAGGTGGACGCGATTCTCATCTGCGGAGGAATGGCATACACATTCCTCAAAGCTAATAAACTGGAGGTGGGAAAGTCGCTCCTTGAAGACGACAAGATCAATACTGCCCGGAAACTTCTTGAGAGGGCTGGGGTAAAAAACATCAAGATGCTTCTGCCAAAAGACCATGTAGTTGCGCCTGAGCTCTCAGAAGGAGTGGCAAGCAAGGTGGTGTCCGAAAAGGGCATCCCGCGGGATCAGATGGCTCTGGACATCGGGCCGGAAACCATAGCCACATTCAAGGAAGAGATCATGAACGCGAAGACCGTCTTCTGGAACGGTCCGGCTGGGGCATTTGAATTGAAACCCTTTGATAAAGGCACTGTTGAGCTGGCCCGGGCCATAGCCGAGAGCGAAAGCTTAAGCGTGGTCGGAGGAGGAGATTCCGCGGCCGCGTTGCGAAAGGCTGGCCTGGCTGACCGGATCACCCACATATCCACGGGCGGGGGAGCGGCACTGGAGTTTGTTGAGGGGAAAAATCTACCGGGCGTGGCCGCTCTGGAGCCCTGAATCAGGCTCTTACAAAGTTAAGGAGGACAAGAACAGATGCGCAAACCTTTTATTGCTGGAAACTGGAAGATGAACATGCTTACTGCCGAGGCCGCGACCCTTGCGGCCCAACTGGCAGAGGGCCTGAAAGATGTGAAGGATATAGAAATAGCCGTGGCCCCTCCCTGTACCGCTCTTTCTGCCGTGGCCGAGGTGCTTTCCGGCTCGAACATCCACCTGGCTGGGCAGAACTTTTTCTGGGAGGAAAAGGGAGCTTATACCGGAGAGGTTTCCGGGCTCATGCTCAAGGACATAGGCTGTAGTCATGTCATCATAGGTCATTCCGAGCGCAGGCAGTATTTCGGCGAGACCGATGAAAGCGTTAACAAGAAGCTCAAGGCCGCTTTTCAATGCCATCTTACACCGATCCTGTGTGTGGGCGAGACCCTTGAAGAGCGCGAGACAAATAAAACCATGAGCGTAATAGAGCGGCAGGTCCGCGCCGGCCTTTCCGGGATCACACGGGCCGATGCCCGGTCCCTGGTCATCGCGTATGAGCCTGTCTGGGCTATCGGCACGGGAAAGACAGCTACACCTGAGCAGGCCGAGGAAGTTCATAAAAAAATTCGTGAAATGAGCGTTGACATCTACGGTAATGATCTCGCCGAGGGACTGCGCATCCAATACGGAGGCAGTGTCAAGCCGGATAACACAAAGGAACTCATGGGAAAGCCCGATATTGACGGAGCCCTGGTCGGGGGCGCAAGCCTGAAGGCCGAATCCTTCATCGCAATCATCAAGAATGCTTCATGAGGCCACTTTACAAAAGGAACAATCTTCTCTATAATACTTAAAAGTAAACGGGGGAAAACATGATCGCCGCGGTTTATGCAATCTACATAGTTATCTGCATCGCCCTGATAGTTGTGATTCTGCTTCAGTCCGGCAAGGGCGCAGGCCTGGGCGCGGCCTTTGGAGGCGCGAGCCAGACTGTTTTCGGCTCCGCGGGAAGGGCCAGTTTTCTTACCAAGACGACTGCGGCCTTAGCCGGGGTGTTTATGCTAATCGCCATTGCTCTGGCCTGGACATCCTCTCGCCAATTCTCTGGCGGAGTGATGAAGGATTATGAGGAGCCAGCGCAAACCCAGGAAATGCCCACCGGCGCTCTGCCGTCCCCCGGCGCCAGTCAGCCCATGACCCTGCCGGGGACAGATCCCGGAGAAGGAGAACCGCAATCAACCGCAGAGCCTGTGGAACCGAAACCCGAACCAGCCGAGGCGCAGGAACATATCCCGGTCATGCCCACTTTGCCGGAACCATCAAGGTAGCTCTTTGCGAGGATGGCGGAATTTGGTAGACGCGCAAGGTTGAGGACCTTGTGGGAGAAATCCTGTGGGGGTTCGAGTCCCCCTCCTCGCACCAGATTGTTATTAAGGAGATTTTAAATGTCAGCAAA
>CAZOMR010000143.1:0-8605 GCA_964580655.1 uncultured bacterium | reverse complement strand
CACTGCGATGCAGTTGGGCGGGAAAATAAAAAATGGCAACTGCATTATTGGGGATTAAGGATGCCCTCTTTGCCACCAGGCCAATCACATGCTAGAATCATAAAGCATGACAGACGATTGGTCCCGAGAGCCGCAGTTTGACCGCCCTTTCCATTACGCTACACCACCAGGCCCCAGCCCTTTGCAAGGCCCTGGAAGCCCTCCACAAATACCGCAAGAACGCAAGATCCCCTGGGTAAACATAGTCCTCTTTGTCCTGACACTTTGCACAACAATGCTTGCCGGGACTTACATGGCGCATTTTGATGATGACCTGAGGAGGTTTCTTGTATATCTGAGGTATCACCCCGGATGGTGGCTTGATGGCCTGCCCTTTGCCGTAACCCTGATGGTCATACTCTTGAGCCACGAGATGGGCCATTACCTTCTCAGCCGCTATCACGGGGTCAAGGCCAGCTTGCCATATTTCATACCCGGGCCTAACCTTGTCGGAACATTCGGCGCAGTTATCCTGATGCGGGACCGCATCCATTCCCGAAAGGCTCTGGTGGATATAGGCGCGGCCGGCCCCATTGCCGGATTTATCGTATGTCTTTTCGCACTCTATGTCGGAATATATTATGCCAGGCTCGTCCCGCTTGATAAAACAAGCTCCATGGTGCTTTTCAATCCCAACTTGATTACATTCTATGCCTTCAAATACTTTCTCGCCGGCACCGCAGACCCCTACATCGTTATAGAGAGTCCTATCCTGGATGCGGCCTGGGTAGGCTTCTTCGTCACCATGCTAAACCTCCTGCCCATCGGCCAGCTAGACGGCGGGCATATCACATACGCGGTCTTCGGAAAGCGTGCCCACTGGGTCTCATGGGCCATGGTCGGCTTGCTTCTGATTATGTCCATCTTGTGGCCGGGGTGGGGCATATTCGCCATCTTCATACTCATCCTAATGGGACGCCGAGGAATCAAACACCCTCCTCCACAATTCGCAGAAAAAAGACTCGCCACCTCAAGAATTCTCGTAGCCATACTCATCCTCATCATCTTCATCCTCACTTTCCTTCCTGTGCCGTTCACACCGACCGAGATGATCGTCCCCCCAGCACCTTAACCCGAAATACGGAAATTCAACCCCGGACTTTGCAGTTGGGGAAGAAATAATTTTACCGCATATCCTACAGATGCGGAGCAGACGCAAAGAACGCAGAGAAGAAAAATATTTTAACCACCAAGTCACAAAGGCACAAATCTAAAAGTAAAAATTATCAGCGGTGCTTGCCTTCAGCCATCTAAGGGCTTTCGTCTTGGAGGACCCGGAGGAATTCGAGGAAGCCCTCGCGATATAGACGATTGAGGTAGATGTATCGCAGTCCGCATCTGAAGCTCGGTGGCTCGGTGTCCGTAAGGGCATCACTCCACACAACCCTGGAAGGGATCACGAGGGGTTTCAGCTGATTAGGGAGTCGCAGGATAACACTGAGGTCATTTCCAGTGGGAAGGTGCTCCGAGGTGCGAAGACATATTCCCTCCATGGAAATGTTTTCAGCCTGGGCATCAAAATGGTTATATGAATCTAAGCAGTGTACTTTGAGAAAGTAGTTAACTCGCTTCGGCCTCGCCTGAGGTTGGCCTTGCAAAACCATCCGCTTAAATTTCTCTTTGTATTATTTAACTCAAAACACTGGGTATGTCAAGCAAAATCAATAAATGGGCGCGCAGTGCCGCGTAGAGGCGGGTTTGATCAGTTAAAAGAACCTTGACAGCGCCGCGAGGGTTGGATATATTCGTCTGCAAATGAAAAGGAATTACATGGCGGCGATCGAATTCAGTCAGGATGCTTATCGTGTCCGGCTTGAAAATCCGCGGGAATCCCCTGGCCGGATTGACACGATCATAGTTTTAGAAACCGAGTAAAGGAGGCCGAAGATGCGCTCTACAAAAATTGGTATTGCCATGCTCAATGACGAGCGGCCGCATGTGTGGAAGGAGAATAACCCTGAGAACATGGCTGTTGTCCAGGCCTGGGCCAGGCTGATCCGCAAGCTCCTGAAGAATGTTGACGGCACTGTGCCGGAGGTTGTGGTCGGGTCAGAGATCATCACCTCTGTAAGAAAGGGCCAGGAGGTCGGCGAGGAGCTCCGCCGGGCCGGCTGTCGCATTCTCGTTATGTGCTACAATGTATGGAATTTCCCCTTTCTCGTATGGCCTTTCCTCAACAGCGTTGGCAGGGATGTTCCCGTGTTGAGCCTTTCCAACAACAACGGCAAGTTCCCCGGAAACGTGGGCTTGCTCGCCACGGACGGGGCAATTCGCCAGGCTGGCATCCGCACCCACCGTATCATCGGGGACATGGATGATCGCAAGACGCAAAAAGAGGTCAAGGAATGGCTCAGGGCCGCCCTGGCCCTTACCACGATGCGCAACGAGGTCTTTGGACTTTACGGCGGCCACTCCATGGGCATGGAGACCGGCTTCTTTCATCTTGTTCCTGCGCTCAAGTCTCTCGGGACCACCACTTACCAGATTGACCAGCTCTGGCTGGTCAAGGCCATGGAGAAGATAGATGACAAAGAGGTTCACAAGGGCCGTCAATGGTTCGAGAAGCTTCTCGGAAAAAGGCTTCGCTACGACGGCCGTGTCCTTTCACGGAAGACACTGGAGACGCAGGTCCGACTTTATATTGCCATGAGCAGGGTCAACCTCGAAAACGGGTTTGACTTCTGCGGGTTGAAAGGCCAGCGTGAACTCACAGAACATGTATGCCTCGGGGATGTCCCGGAGATGCTCATGAATGATCCCTATGACTGGAACGGACCCAAGGAGCCAACAGTCTGCGCCACAGAGGCCGACGCGTATGCCGCGGTTACCATGCAGGCCATGAAATATATCTCCGGAGGCCTTCCAACCCTGTTCATGGATGTCCGACTCTATCATCCCAAACTGGACCTCTGGGACTTATGCAACTCCGGAAACCACGCATCCTGGTATGCCACGCGGAGTTTTGATCCAAAGAAGAACTTCCAGAAGATAACATTCCATCCAGCGCTTGAGTTCTACTTCAAGGCTGGCGGAGCTTCAGTGGAATTTGACGCCGCACCCGGTAACCTCACCTTTGCCCGGCTCGGTCTATGGGACGATAAGCCCTTCATGGTCATCGTGCCCGGAAAAGCCGTGGGCCTTCCTGCGGAAAAGCGCAGGAAACTCAATGCGCAGACAGACCCGACTTGGCCCCATGTGCACGCGCGGCTTGAGTGCTCCTTTCCCGAGTTCAAAGACACATTTCCCTGCAATCACATCATGGCCGTGGACGGGGATCATCTCCGCTCCCTGGTCATCTTCAGCGAACTGGCTGGAATAGAGCCCGTGGTCCTGGGCAAGGCCGCGGCAAAAATTCCAACCCCCATCTGGAAAAGGGTGAATTAAGGAGTCCCGGGGAGCCTGTCGAAAAATTTTTAACCCGGCACGCTCCCGGGTCTTGATTAATCCAGAGGAATGTATCTGAAAAAGCCGTCATGGATTATATTTGGAAAAAGCTTCATGAGCATCTGCGCGTATGCGAATATCTCCTCCATGTCCTTTTCTGCATCCAGTCCTGGATGAGACCTTATGAATACATCCTTTGCCCTCCACCATTTATAATTGTCATAGTCGGCTTCATTGATGTCAATCCCCCATTCCTGACGCTTGCGCCAGATGATGGACCCCGGATAGAGTGTGAGCCAGCTCGCTACCAGCCTTGCACCAAGGCGCCCGGTCAGCTTGAAAGCGTACTCAAGGGTCTTGAAGACCTCTTTTTTCGTTTCCCAGGGGAGTCCGATGATGAAGCAGAACCGGGATCGGTCTCCAAGGTCATGCTGTTTGATGATCTCAGCCGCCTCCGCTACTTGCGCCAGCGTGAGCTTCTTGCCCACCCTGGCCAGGCCTTCGTCGTACCCGCATTCAACTCCCATCTCTATCACCCTGACCGGCAAGGATGTGATCGTGTCCATCATGCCTTTTGCGATCAGGTCGGTAATCCGGGCCTCGAAGATGAGCTGGTGTTGGAGACCGGATAGTTCGTCCGCGATCCGTCGCATTCTATCGTGCTCCGCAGTAAAGCAGTCATCAACTATGAAGAAAGACTGGTGTCTGGTCCTGGGCAAGAGGTGCTCCTGCCGGGAGAGTCGGGAAGCAAGGGCTTCCGGGCTGATCCCCCTCCAGTTGCGGCGGTAGATTATACTGCAAAAGATGCAGGCGTGATAACAGCCGCGTGAGGACTCGACTGGAATGAGATCGTAGTAACCATCAGGCATAAGCTCGAACCGGGGCAGGGGAAGTTCAGCAAGCTCCTCCTCTGATAATAGCGGGCCAGGGGGATTGCGGACCAGTTGTTCATCTTTGAGGTAGCTGATGCCGGGTATCTTTGACATGTCCCGACCCCGGGACAGGCTGTCAATCAGCATGGGAAAGCTCCGCTCTCCTTCGCCCCTGACCGCGTAATCCACGGGAGCGGTGCGCAGGATATGCTCGTCAAGAATGGATGCGTGAGGTCCACCGAGCACGGTCACCGGTCGAGAGTCCAGGGCATCCAGGGCCAGTAGTAACTCCCGAGCCTTTTGCCAGGTGCACGAGTTGACCGAGACCCCGATAACATCTATGTCGGATACCGAAGCGGTAATGGACTCGGTAGACCCGAAAGCCGACTCGAAGTCCACGGGATCAACAAGGCGCACCTGATGCCCGCACTCCTCAAGGACTGCGGTAAGTAGATACAGTCCAAGATGAGGGCAGATCCGGATATGATCGGGCTCGCCTATTGTAGCAATGTTCTCGAGCGGAGGGGAGCAGAGTAATATTCTCATCCTATGATCCTGCCTCAAGCGACTTTAGTCGCGAGTGAATTTACTCGCACAAAATATCATCTTGCTGAACACGACATCTCAAAGTTGATGATGCTAGGGAGTCTTCATCACGATAACCCCTATCGGACAGGCGCTCTCGCACATCCCGCATCCTACGCAGGATTTTCCATTCTTCAGATACGAGTGGGAGTGTTTATCCTGGCCCGGCTCGGGGTCAGCGATGTCAATACATGCGAAAGGACAGGTCTCGACGCACACGGTGCAGGCCACGCAACCCTCAAGAAAAGTCGGCTTGGGCCACTGGGACCTCTTCAGTTTCTCGCAGACCTGCCCGCGCTCGTCCAGGACAGCGTCCTCGGGACAGACCCTGCCGCAGGTCCCGCATTCAATGCACAATTCAGGGTCTATCCTGTGAAGGCTTTTTTTGTCCCCGCTTATCGCGGCGACCGGACAAAACTTTGTGCAGGCCGCACAGCCATTACACTTCTCGTTTATGGTATAAGACATGCCTTGACCTCCAACTCCGGGATCAGACCCGAATCATTAATACAGTTCCTCGGCAACATCCGAAAGGCCGATCTCGATGAGCCTGTCCTTGAGAGGTTTGCCCAACTCGTCCCAGCCCATTGCGCGTGCGAAGTTGCGGTTGAGCTCAGAAATCGGGACGCGGACACCCTTCAGGGGCCCATACTCAAGCGGCGGCTCGCCAGCGGCCCGTGGATTCAGTTTGAAGTCCCTGCCAGCCAGCTTACCGTGCTTGACATTAAACGCCTGGCGCAGATGCTGAATGCGCTCCCCTATCTCCAGGTATTGCTCAGGGGTTTTGTTCCAGCCAGTGGCCGCATTCAGGTATTGTATAATCGGCAGGTTGCCAGCCATCTGCAGGCCGAAGAAGCAACCGCCCGCGCCATTGCAGATTTGACAATACTTGCTCGCGGCACTGAGCAGGAATTCCTTCCCCTCTGCACTGTTTCTGCTTTCGCGGGTGAAAACCGCTGGTGGAGTCGGCAGGCCCTTGAACACCCTGTGCATGGCATAAAGCTCGATGAACTGGTAACTGTAATTTGTGTGCCGTGCGGGTGTAGGCTCCATGGAGTAGCAAACACCCCATCCCGGATCGTTGCGGCTGTCATGCATGGGCAACTCCTGGCCTCCGGCGTGAATAGCAAAGCTGTCAGAGCCTTTGCCGAGCCGCTCGGCCGCCTTTTTTACGCCATCGGCCAGAACATCTCCAATGCCCTCGCGAAAGATCATCTTCTGCAATAACTCGATTACCGCATCTGCATTGCCCCATTTCAGGTCCATGTCTCCCAGGTCTTGTTGGGTTATAATGCCCTGCTCAAAGCACTCCATTGCAAAGGCCACGGTAGATCCTGCTGATATAACATCCATACCGGCCCGGTTGAGCATATCATTTATAAGGTAGACGCTGTCCAGGTCATTATTGAGTATCAAAGATCCGAAAGCGCACATGGTCTCGTACTCGGGCTTATGGGTTTCCTTGAGGTCATAGCGGGTCTTGCCATCAAGGTCCATTATTCCGCCACAGCCCAGGGGACAGGAATAGCAGTGGTATTTTCTACGCTCATTTTTAACCACAATACCTGGATTGAGCTTATTCGCGTGGGTGGAGATGGGAAAATCCTTGAATCCTGCGCCCTTCCAGTTTTTCACCGGCGAGTCGCCATTCTCGCTTGACATGACATTGGTGACGATTGTGCCGAAGGCGCGGAAGGCAAGCTTGGCAAACTCACCCGGGGACGCGAATCCTACCGGCGAGACCCTCAAGAACCGGCCCATTACATTCAGCACCCTGGCTGGTAATAGTTTCTGAGCGCTGTCACCAGCCATTATCCACTTGGCAAATCTCTTGCTCAGCCGCTTGATCTCTTCAGTATTTTTAGAGGTTATCTGGCGGTTTCCCACAAGCGCCACGGCCTTGAGCCTCTTGCCCCCCATTACAGCGCCTAGTCCTGAGCGGGCCGCTATCCGGGCACCATCGTTCACAATGCCTGAGATCAAGGACTTGTTCTCTCCGGCCGGGCCTATGCATACCACGCGCACATTCTTATACCTTTGCCCTAATTCCTTCTTGATAAGCTCTTCGGTCTCAACCACATCCTTGCCCCACAGGTGCGATGCGTCAGCCAACTCCGCCTTGCCGTGCATCACCTTGAGATATACCGGCTTCTCCGAGATGCCCCTGAAGAATATGCCGTCGTAGCCGCATTTCTTGATCCCAGGGGCAAAGTTCCCTCCTGCATTAGCCTCTCCCCAGCCGCCTGTAAGCGGGGACTTGCCCACCGCCATCCATCGCCCCATCATCATTGCGCCGGTGCCGGTGAGAAGACCTGTGACAAGGCCCAGGATGTTGTCCGGGCCCATCGGGTCTGCGTCTTTGGGAATGCGCTCATAAAGCAGTCTAATCGCAAGACCCGCACCGGACAAGACATCCTCGTAAATCTGATCCGGGATTACCTCTTCCTCAATGGACCCGCTGGAGAGGTCCACCTTCAGGATTTTGCCCATGTATCCCTTGTCCAACTTACACCTCCTTGATAAAAGCCCCCATCCCTCTCCCGCTTCTGGCTCTACCAGAGATTAACAAGACGCTATCATCTGGCCTGACAGGAATTCCTCAATTCTTGAGGTATTTGTCAAAGAATTCTACTATTGCTTGAGCAGATGCCACGCTCTCCGGCTCCCAATACTGCCAGGTGAATGCGTGGTCCTTGCCGTGAGCAGTGAAGAGTCGGGCATCCACGCCAAGCTCCTCTAAATTCCGTTTGTATTCAACCGACTGGGGGTAGAGCTTCAGGGAGTCGGCATCTCCAGTCAGAAAAATCGTAGGCGGGAGGGGGGTAGCCACATGATAACTGGGCGACAGGTGCTGAAGCGCGTGCTGGTATTGCTTTCCCACCTTTCCTGTCAGGACCAGCCGGACAAAGGGGGCGAAGACCGAGGTTACCTCTTTCAGGGTCCGGTCAAGGTCCAGGACCGGGTAATAGAGTGCGGCCACATCCACATCTGAATCCAGCTTGATCCCCTTACATCCTGTTGGTTCAAAATATGGATCATCGCTTGCCCATGCCACGAGTGCGGCCAGGTGGCCTCCAGCAGAACCGCCGATTACCCCAAAACGATCGGGGTCCCCTCCATATTCAGTGGCGTGTTCCTTTACCCAGATCACCGCGGCCATCACATCCTCTGTCTGCTTTTTCATCCATACCTCCGGCACCAGGCGATAGTTCACATTGAATACCACATAGCCGTTATTAGTCAAGACCTGGCTGATATAAATCTTGTTGTCCATGCTCTTGTCACCCTCTATCCATGACCCACCATGAATCATGACCGCAACCGGCCAAAGCCCATCATGGGGATTGGAGTAGATGTCAAGCTTGAGCTTCTTATCCCCTCGGACCCCCTGGGCATAAGGCACATCATGGATCACTATATCCGCACGCGCGCCGTAATCCTCATGCGGACCATGCAGAGGCTCCGGAGGCTTACGCCCTGCACAGGAAAACAGAAACAGGATGAGGGCTAGAAGGAGTGCCGAGGCAACCCATCCCTGCCTGAAAGGCATCGCCATCCCTCGCCTGCAATCGTCAACGATCTTCATAACCTGCCTCCATTCAAAAAAAGTCTATTGCCCATCAGATTTGCCCTTTATCATTATAGAAAATTCCAGGTGATAGCTCAAGGGTGTGTACAGGTTCAACACATGGTAAACACCTCTTAGGAGGATGTTTAGGGTCTCT
>CAZOMR010000142.1:0-8647 GCA_964580655.1 uncultured bacterium | reverse complement strand
TTTATGTCGCACACCCGCAGGCCTTTAGCATCTTGACTTTTCTGAATATTTCTCATAGATTAGTTCATACCAAAATGGCTTTGCGCAAAAATTCCGTGCCACGGGCTGTGGTGGTAATAGCCCTGCTTTTCATCGGTGCGTGTGCAGTCCAGGAAAGTGAATACAATGGCTACGCTCAGCCCGGAACCTGGATAGAAAGCGACTGGTCCGGAGGGCAATACGAGTCCGCCTTGCAGATTGAAATCGAGGCCAGTCCGGGGGAGATGCTTCTTGCCCAGGATGTCTCATCTCCCCTTTTGATCTTCAGCGACACTGCCCAAACAGGGATTCATGAATTAGAGGTTTTCCAGGGAAAACTTTACATTGCCGCGGCCACCGATCCAGGATGGGTAGACGGCGGGGATGTTCTTTCCTATGACTATGCAACTGATAGTTTTCAATATGAGTATTCTGTAGAGGAGCAGGGAATCCTTAAGATGCACGCCCACGAGGGCAAGCTTTATATCCCGGGACTGGACCCCATTGGATCACCCCCTTTTGGCAACTTGTACATCTACGATGGTGACAAGTGGGTAAAAAAGGAAACCGTGCCTGAGGCTGTGTATGTCTTTGATATGAACTTTTATCAGGGCAAAATTTTTGTCACTACAGGAAGTTATGATCCGGTTGCAGGAAAATATCATGGCAATCTTCTCGAGAGCAATGATGAGGGAGACACCTGGAATGAGGTGTTCCGGGTTGAGCCTCTTCCTCCATACAATGTGAATTTCAGGCGACTTCTTTTCATGTGCAACTATAATGATAAGCTTTACATCCAGAGCGACTGCGGCCAGCCCGAGGGCGAGGTCATATTCACATATGACGGAGACACGGTGGATGCTATTCCGCTTTCGCCCCAGTATCTGTACCCTGGTGGGGCCTACGCGGTCCTTCTTGAATTTGACGGGAAATTCTTTTTCCTCAATCTTGGACATCTCCATATATACGACGGCCAGAACTGGGAGTATGTGCCCTTGTTCCTGGGAGGAGACATAGATCCCAAGCGGCTTACAGCGTATAATGGTTGGCTTTATGCCGGTTCAGAGTATGGGGTTATCTTTTCAAGCAAGGACGGAAAGAACTGGGAACAGATCGGGCAGGTCCCGGAGGTCGTTGATGAAACCGGAGCGTTTGAGAGCTGGCACGGCCGACTGTATATCGGGACAAGAGGCAAGGAGGCTCTACTCTTCGTTTCAGCATCCGCGGACTCGGGAGAGCTGATCTCCAAGGTGCATGATTTTGAAACATATATCCAGGAAGGCACCATTGCGTGGGATGCGCTTTTGCCTCCCGGGACCTCGGTCCGTGTTCAACTCCGGAGCGCCAACTTTCCCGGATGGATCAATGATAGACCATTTATCGGCCCGGACGGCACTACTGATAGTTTTTACCAGAACTCCGGCCAGAGCCTGAGCCGGGCCCACTCAGGCCAGCGCTTCATCCAATACCGAGTCCTCCTGGGAACAGATGACCCGGGATTGAGTCCGATTCTTGAGGAAGTGATAATCAAGATCAATCCCTGAAGACATGATTTTCCAACATCAGGAGATACACTGATAGTCTTGACTTTTCTGAATATTTCTCATAGATTAGTTCATACCAAAATGGCCTTGCACAAAAATTCCGTGCCCCGGTCTGTGGCAGGAGTTCTGATTCTGCCCGGCGCATGCGCAGGTCCGGGAAAGAAGCAGAAATGAACCGGAGACTGACATTTTTTTTCGTTCCTTTCACCATGGCACTCGCGCTTGCGGCCCTGGCACAGGACATTATCCCGGTCAGTGAAATCCAGGCTGGCATGAAAGGGTATGGCAAGACAGTCTTCAAGGGGGTAGAGCCGGAGAAATTTGAATTAGAAGTGATTGATGTCCTGCACAATGTGATGCCTCAGCGTGATGTGATCCTGATCCGCTGTTGGGGCCACGGCCTGGAGAAATTCAGGGTCGTGGCAGGCATGAGCGGAAGTCCGGTCTACCTGGACAACCGTCTGGCCGGGGCCATCGCATTTACATGGGCATATAGTCAGGACCCGATCGCAGGAGTAACCCCGATCGAGAACATGCTGGCCGAGGCCCGAAGCCCTTCCACGATACCTCTCAGCGCATCTTCCCGCGCCTCGGCGAGCGGACTTGTCCCCATCTCCACCCCTCTCGTGGTTTCCGGCGCGAACCCCGGCATGCTTGAGGAGCTGGAAGAATCTCTCAAGCCTTACCACCTTGTGCCTGTGCCGGGCGGGTCAGCCTCGGGCATGCTGGAATCGCCGAAACTCAAGCCCGGTAGCGCAATAGGCGCTCAACTCGTGTCCGGGGATGTGGATGTGACTGCGGTGGGAACAGTCAGCTTTTTGCAGGGAGACACTGTGATCGCGTTCGGCCACTCATTCCTTAACGGGGGCAAGCTGAGCGTGCCGCTTACAAGCGCCAAGATCCATACCATCGTGGCAAGCCAGCACCTTTCCTTCAAAGTGGCTTCCCCGATTAAAACCATCGGCGCGCTTGAGCAGGACCTTCTTGTAGGAATATTCGGCCGGCTGGGAGCAAGCGCGGAAACAGTGCCCTACGAGCTTCAGGTGAACAATCAGGCACTGGGGGCATCACATCAATATCATTTTGACATCATCTCGCACCAGATTCTCACCTACCCCCTGCTCCGATCCCTGCTCTTTCAGGTAATCGCACACGCAGGCCCCACGTCTGAACCAAGCACGATCAAGGTGAAAACAGAATTCCAACTGGAGAGGTATCCTGCAATCACCTACGAGGACACCTATTACACCATGTCCAACACCTTCTCCAGCCAGTTCCTTGAGCCGATCCAGCTTCTGCTCATGAATCCTTTTGAATACGCCCATCTCAAAAGCGTGAACATGAAGATTGAGATCAGCCCGGAGCTTGAGGTCGCGACCATCACCTCGGCCTGGGTCAAAAGCCAGGAGGTGCATGCTGGCGAGGATGCAGAGATTCATGTGATCCTCAGGCCTTACAACAGGCCGGAGACCAAGGAGGTCGTCTTGATCCCGGTTCCAGAATATGCGAGAGGTTTGATCAGGCTCCAGATCGCTGGAGGAGGATCAGTGGCACCGGATGTGGCTCCTCCGCAGAGTGTAGAGGACTTGATAGCGGCCTTGAAAAAAATACTCCCCACACGCTCCCTGGTCGCCACCTACCCGGTCAAGGGCCAGGCCCTCGACTACAATGGAACGCGTCTGCACAAACTGCCCCCGAGCATGGCCGCCACATTCAGCCCCCCGAGCAGTAACCTGGCGAGGCCAACCCGGGAATTGAACTATCAGGTGAAAGAGGTGCCATACATCGTGCTTGGAAAGACACGACTTAATCTTCGAGTGCTTCCACCAAAATCCAGATGAAAAACGGAGTATAAACCATGATCAGAACTTTACATATATATCTATTCATCCTTTTTCTCGCAGGCTTGATTCCCTTTCAAGCTCTCCCTGTTACCAGCCAGTATTTTGAAGTTAATTCCTTTGATGAATTCAATCAAGGGGAGATGGAATTCGCGGTGATCTCTTCACGGGGCGAGATTCACCCCGGACTTGAGACCAGGGAATGGGAAACCGAGTTCGATGGCATCTGGGACATCCTCATGCTGTCCCCGGAGACACTGCTGATCGCTACAGGAAACCAGGGGAAACTCCTCAGGTTCCAGGGGAAAAAATTCAGCGAAGAATTCGACACAGGCAAGTTAGCCGTGACCGCACTTGCCACTGACGCAAAGGGGAATGTCTACTTTTCCGCTATTCCCGATGCTGTCATCTACAAGCGGGACACCTCCGGAAAGGTATCCTCATTCGCGGAACTGGAACTACCTTATGTGTGGTGCCTGGTCTATGACCCATCAAGGGGACTCATCGCAGGCACAGGCCCGGAGGGCAAGATCATCGAGATAAACGAAAACAGAGATGTCAAGGAACTCCTGGATACAAAAGCCGAGCATGTAATGTGCCTTGTTCTGAAAAACGGCATCCTTTACGCGGGCACGGCTAATCCCGGGATGCTGATCAAGATTTCAGCCAATGGGGACTATCGTGTGGAGAAGGCTTTTGACGAGGACGAGGTGCGAAGGGTCATTGATCTTTCAATACCTGGTGATGATGTCTTTGTTGTTGCTGTTAACAGCCAGCGCGTGCGCGGCCCGAGAGCCCCTGCGGCCCCTGCGATCAAGTCCAAGGGACCAAAGCCGGCAGACGGGCAGGGAGAAGAGGATGAGGATGAGTCATTGCCCGGTGTCAAGAAAAAACCCTCCAGGCCGGGCATCCCTGGAAAACTGAACAGCGCGGTATATAAGTTCCGCGGGTCAAAAGGTATCAGGAATCTGCTCACCTTGAAGGGGGCCGCGATCCTTGATCTGGCCGCTGATTCAAAAGGAAACATCTATGCGGCCACGGATCAGCAGGGAAAGGTTTACATGATAGAGAAACAGGATAATGCCTATGAGGTGGCTTTTGATTTCAAGCCCGAGCAGGTGCTCAGCCTGGCGATGAAAAATGATGGCCTGCTATGGATCGGCACAGGCATGCCGGGCGCGCTAGAAAAGGTAAGCGAAAAGAGAGCGGATAATGTGGCGGCATATTTTTCCGAGGTCTTTGATGCGGGGTTTCTCGCGCAATGGGGAAGAATCTGCCATGAGCCGGAGACCCGGTTAATCAAGTTCGCCACGCGCTCCGGAAACACTCCGGACCCGGATGAGTCATGGTCCAAATGGGACCTGGTCGGGCTTGTGCAGCCTTTTCAGATCAAGAGCCCTGATGCCCGATACCTTCAGATAAAGGTAAGCTGGCCCCTGGGAAGCAATGAGCCGCTCTCTTCCTTCAGGGCGGCCTACACCATACTTAACCAGCCACACTACATTAAGGAGGTCACGGTGCTTGCCCCGGGAGAAAAACCGGGGCGCGTCAATGGCCGCAAGCCGGGCAATGCCAAGGATAACTCCTCACAGGGCGGGACTGCCTCGAAAAAAGGGCCCTCGGCCAACTCAAAGCGCACCATCATCTGGAAGGTAGAAAACCCGGACAAAGATGAACTCACATTTGAACTCTTTTACAAGCCGGAAGGAAAAAAGCAGTGGATACCATTCCCCCTGAAAAAGGAGCTCGTAAAGACCCGCTTTGAATGGAACACGGAATCCATCCCGGACGGATACTACCGGGTCAAGGTTAGAGCCTCGGATGCAACGGCCAACCAGCCAGGGGATGAGTCCGTGAGCCAGAGGGCATCCGATCCTTTTCTCATTGACAACCGCAGGCCGGAAATCACGGAGCTCAAGGTCAGCACCAAAGGCAGGGTCAGCGGAAAGGCAAAGGACAGCATGAGCCAGATCACCCGGTTGGAATACTCGCTTGACGGCGCTGATTGGGTCTTCTTCATGCCACAAGACCGGGTCTTTGATGAAAAGCATGAAAGTTTCGACTTTGCTCTTGAGCCCATCCCGGAACCAGGGCTCCATACCATATCGGTCAGGGCTTTTGACAGAGCACAGAACCTCGGTGCAAAACAAACCGAATTTAGCATAAAGTAACACATGATAAAATTAATGCAACTGTATAAAAAATATATATTTTTTATACTTGCTCTTCTTTTATTCCTGCCTTTTTGCGAGGTTTATGCGGAGAAGCGAGTTGAGCCCTTTTTGGCCAGGGGAGGCATGGTGGTTTCTGCCCATGCCCTTGCCAGCCGGGCAGGAGTAGAGATTTTGCAAAAACACGGCAATGCAGTGGATGCGGCTGTTGCCACGGCCTTTGTCCTGGGTGTAGTGGAGCCGTATAGCTCCGGCATAGGCGGGGGAGGTTTCATGCTCATCTATCCTGGTGCGGGATTCGATGATGAGATTGTTGCCATAGACTTCCGAGAGAGGGCGCCTCTTTCTGCCACGCGTGATATGTACAAGCGTGAAGGCAAGGTCGTGCCAGGGCTAAGCACCGAGGGGCATCTTGCCGCGGGGGTGCCCGGGTGTGTGGCCGGGCTGGCCCTCGCGCTGGAGCGATACGGGACCATGCCCCTTGCCGAGGTCATGGCCCCGGCCATCCGGTTTGCCGAACAGGGGTTTCCGGTAAGCCATAAGCTTTACCAGGCCGAGCTTATTTCCCTTGCCAAGCTCAGAAAAAACCCGGAGGCAAACTCCATATTCCTCTGTCACGGCCTGCCGCACCGGCCGGGCCAGGTCCTATATCAAATGGACCTCGCCCGTAGCCTTAAAGCCATTGCCGAGGGAGGCCCTGGGGTCTTTTACCAAGGCTGGATAGCAGAGACAATAGAGGCCGAGATGAAGAATGGGGGCGGTCTGATCCGTATGGAAGACCTTGCGGCTTACAG
This sequence comes from uncultured bacterium, assembly GCA_964580655.1. Lineage (GTDB taxonomy): Bacteria > RBG-13-61-14 > RBG-13-61-14 > RBG-13-61-14 > CAZOMR01 > CAZOMR01. Next base: position 2,279 of record CAZOMR010000142.1, on the reverse strand, counting down.
CCCAAGTGTGCGCAGGCCCGTGGTCGGCACCTACCGTGGATACTCCATTGTTTCCATGCCACCGCCTTCATCAGGCGGCACCCACGTTATTGAGATGCTCAACATGCTGGAGGCTTATGACATCAACTCTATGGGCTTTGACTCTGCGGAATATGTTCACATCCTGGCCGAGGCAATGCGCAGGGCATTTGCCGACCGGGCCAGGTTCATGGGAGACCCGGAATTCAATGATATGCCCCTTGAGAGAGTCCTCTCAAAGAAGTATGCGGAATCCTTGCGAAAAACCATCCGGCTTGATCGAGCCACGCCCAGCCTTGAGGTTGAGAATACCTTCGGCCTTGCAAAAGAAGGCCCATCCACCACGCATATCTCGGTCGTGGATGGCAACGGGGCCGCGGTCTCTCTCACCCAGACCATCAACACCCCATTCGGCTCCGGAGTGGTGGTCAGAGGAACCGGGGTTCTTCTCAACAACGAGATGGATGACTTTGCCGCGGACCCGGGCGTGCCCAATGTCTATGGCCTGATCCAGAGCGAGGCCAATGCCATCGCGCCCGGAAAGATACCGCTCAGCAGTATGAGCCCTTCATTGATCTTCAAGGACAGCAGATTATTCATGGTTATCGGCAGTCCGGGCGGGCCCCGTATAATCACCACAGTGCTACAGATCATCCTTAATGTCATTGAATTCGGAATGAACATCCAGGAGGCAAATAACGCGCCGCGCATTCATCATCAGTGGCTTCCGGATCAGGTTCTGCTGGAGAGTTCCAGGTTGCCATTGCTCGAAAGGATGAAACTCAGGAAAAAGGGCCACCAGGTCAAGGGCTACTTCATCCCCTGTAACGCCCAGGGCATCATGGTCTTGCCTGATGGAACGCTTGCCGGAGCCTCGGACCCTCGCGGAGAAGGCGAGCCCGCAGGCGTGATCGTGAAAAGCGAACAGTAAAAGCTGGAGAAAGCCATGCGTGGCCCGGTTCATCTCGGCAAAATCCTGGAAAAGACCATAATATCAAGCGGACTGGACCAGGAAAGCAGAGAAAGGTTGAGGCAGGGCTTAAAGGAGAACAAGATATTCGCAGTATGGGAAGACTCGGTGGGACAAACTGTGGCCTTGCATACCCGGCCGGAAAATATTCAGCGCGGATACCTCACGGTGTTCGTAAGCGATTCTGCCTGGATGCAGGAGTTGCAGTTTTTGAAATCCGAGATCAAGAAGAAACTCAACCGGAAGCTGGGCCGAGGCACAGTGCGGGACATCCGTTTCCAGATCGGGGCCATCTCAGCCATGCAGAATTCAGACAGGAATACGCAGGCCGAACAGAAAGAAGACGCGGCAGGGCGGCTCTCCGTGATTGACTCCGGTGTCCTTGCCAAGATTGACGACCAGGTGCGAGACATTAATGACCCCGGCGTGAGGGAAAGCGTGAGAAGGTATCTTATCGCGAGTTCCATATCCTCGGTGGAAACAAGGAAAAAGCGGGAATAAAGCCCGTAGTTCGGTTCTAAGCTTCAGGGTTGCTCCAGGTGAGTTCAATTTCCGATGTTGGTTCGGTCTCGGACTGGATTTTGAGTATCTTGGCCTGAACATCCTTAGCCCCGGCCATCTCCAGCAGTTTTTCAAACCCTCCGGCAAGCTGGTTGGCATAAGGTTCAAGGTATTCGCTTGGTTCTGGAGCCTTGATGATCATCTTGACCTTATTTTCTTCAAGCGCTTTCATCTTCAAGGGATCAATATCCGTGTCCTGGAATTTGAAAAATTGTCTTCTCAGGGTAACGAACTTTTTAAGCACTGTTGTCGGGTCCTTTTCCTGGAACAGCACATTCTCGTAAACCTTGTGATAGGTCTCCTGCATGGTGAAGGCTCCGAATACCCTTGCAGTATTCAGATCCCCTTTGCCGACCAGTTTGAACACCGCATAACCGATTCTTTCAAAAGCATCAAAGGGATACCAGGTGGAAGGCATGATCCTGCCCTGGACAAGGTCCATATCCTCTCTGGTCAAGTATTTATCCCATGGGAGATCCTTATTGGCATGGATTATACGCACAAAATCTATAAGCAGAACTCCCTTGACTTTACCTTGACTTATCTGAACAACCCCTTCCCTGTTTTCTTTTTCATATTAATAGATCATGGCCTTGCCTGTCAAATATCTCTTGAGATTTCTCTTGATGCTGAATTGCTTTTCAGCCAGATATATAAGGTTCATCCGGCTAAAGATTACCTTCCAGAGTGCCAGCCCCCTGAGGCATGGATTTTTAAGGCATAACTCCGG
>CAZOMR010000141.1:0-8683 GCA_964580655.1 uncultured bacterium | reverse complement strand
CGCCCTCTCAACGATGCGCTTGGCGACATTTCCAAAGATATGGTACGATTCCCTCAGTTGCCCGCGCAAAATCTCGCGTCCGCGGGCGTACTATGAATAAGGCGGGATAACTAACCATATTCGTGATGAGGAAGGAGGAAGCCATGATAATCAATAGGGTATTTTTAATTCTTTGGGTTGCGATCATGCTTACCTGTGGTGGCTCGGCCTGGTCGCAGGTCTCTTGCACTGACCCTGTGGAGACGAGCTCGGGCCTGGTGCGCGGGACGAGTGATACCGAGACCGGAACCTGCGTATGGCGTGGAATACCCTATGCCGCGCCGCCGGTTGGCGAGCTACGCTGGAAGTCTCCACAGCCTCATCCTTTCTGGTCCGGGGTTCGCGACGCCACTGAGTTTGGCGCCCGGTGTATGCAAAAGGATGTCAAGGGCGCAATGAAGCTGGTAACTCCAGACCCCTCTGGAAAGATGTCTGAGGACTGTCTGTTCATGAATATCTGGCGGCCAGCCAAATCAGGCCGCTTCCCGGTGATGGTGTGGATTCACGGCGGCGGCTATCTGTGGGGCACGGCTAACACAGAATTCTATTGGGGAGACAGGCTGGCCGAGGCGGGTGACGTGGTGGTTGTGACTTTCAACTACCGGCTGGACATCTTCGGTTTTTTCGCTCACCCCGCGTTAATGGATGAGGACCCGAACGGAGCGACAGGCGGACAGGGCAGCCTGGATCAGGTTGCGGCGATCAAGTGGGTGCATGAGAACATCGAAGCCTTCGGAGGCGACCCGGACAACCTGACAATCTTCGGCGAGTCAGCCGGCGGGTACAGCATATGCACGATGATAGCAACTCCGCTGACCGAGGGGCTGTTCCACAAGGCCATCATGCAGAGCGGCGGATGCGACAGCTCCAGAAGCCTCGAAGCCGGATACAAGTCGGCAAGGGAAGCCGCTTCCAAACTCGGGTGTGATCCTGATGACCTAGACTGCCTTCGTGACCTGCCGGCTGAGAAAGTTCTTTTTGAGGGCACAAAAAGAATGACCGAGCAGGACGCCAAGCCACATCACGACGGCTACCTCCTCACCGACACTCCCATTAATATGATCCGATCCGGCAACTACAACCATGTGCCATTCATGGCCGGATACAACCGCGATGAGGCCGCGGCCATCTGGAGATACCTTCCTGAATATTGGTTCACCCGGCCGGCCAAATACAAAAGCGAGCTCGTGGACATGGGCTTTGATGAATCTGACGCTGACAGGCTTGTCGAGCTCTACCCCCTGGGGGAGTTCAACAACAAGCCCGCACGCGCATACGGCAGGATGTTCGGCACGGACACCGCCTTTGGCTGTCCTTCCTATCAGGCGCTTTCCGCCACGGCACGGCAACAGGAGGGCATCTACTTCTATCGGTTCGATTTTCAGGGCTTCACATTCAGTGGGCTTGCTGGCGCAGCCCACGGGATGGAAATCCCATTCGTGTTCAACTCAATGGACCGTGCTCCCACCAACCTGCTTTACAACCGGAGAAATATCAAAAAGGCACGCGAGTTGTCCGGGATCATCCAGGGCTACTGGCTGAACTTTGCTAAGACAGGAAATCCCAACGGACCCGGCCTGCCTGCCTGGCCCCAGTTCAAAACCGACTCTCAAACCGTCCAGGTTCTCGATCTGGACACCAGGTCGGAGCCGGCCACAGTGATAAAAGAGCGCTACGAGTACTGGCAGGAACTTGGAGACCGGGAAGCAGTCCCCGGTCTATGGGACAGTTTCAAATAAAAAATAAAATAGAGACTCATCAATACAAGACCGATGACGAAACATTGATAGAGTACCGCTCGGATACCCTGGAGGCATTTGAACTCCAGACTCCGGATGGCAAGCTGGTCCATTATGCGAGGTATCAAAGATAGGAATACAGGGGTCAAAGTGCGGATAAATTAGGCTTGAGGCGTGAGGCCATGTCCTGCTTCGCAGGAATCTCAAATTTCAAATCTCAGATGACAAAGGTTCATTTTTTATCTTGAATCTTTAACTTTAATTATTTTTTCTTTGCGGCTTTGGCGTCTTGTTGGTTTGACCGGCTACTGTGATCTTATGCCTTTTCCACGTTCACCGCGCAGACCTTGAACTCGGGTATCTTTGACTGTGGATCGAGCGCGGGATTGGTAATCATATTTGCCGCTCCCTCGACAAAGTGGAATGGGATAAAGAGCACTCCTTCATCCACGCGGTCGGTCACGCGGGCGCTGACCTGGATTGAGCCTCTTCTGCTTGAAACTTTTATCTTGTTGCCGTCTTTTACCTTGAGTCGCCTGGCAAGTGCGGGATTGATCTCGGCATAAGGACCGGGCACGGTCTGGTTCAGGCCCTGGCTTTTCCTTGTCATGGTGCCGGTGTGGAAGTGATAGAGGATTCTGCCGGTTGTGAGTGTGTATGGATATTTCTTGTCAGGAAGCTCATCAGGCTCGATGAACTCGATGGCAAAGAACTTGCCTTTGCCGCGTGTGAATTTATCCTTATGCAGGATCCTTGTCCCGGGGTGGTCTTCATCAGGGCAGGGCCAGCAAAGCTCATCCCCGCGCTTTAGCCGAGCATGACTTATGCCGGCATACTGCGGGGTCAACTTTCTCGCTTCATCTGTGATCTCTGATGAATTTTTATACTCCATGTGGTATCCGAGCCGGCTGGCAAGCTCTGATATGATCTGCCAGTCCTGCCTCGCCTCTCCGGGCGGATCAACCGCTTTGTGCAAAAGCTGGACCCTGCGCTCGGTATTGGTAAATGTTCCGCCCTTTTCCGCAAAGCAGACCCCTGGAAGAACCACATCCGCAAGCCTTGCGGTCTCGGTAAGGAATATGTCCTGCACGACCAGGAATTCAAGTCCCTTCAGCCCCTCCTCCACATGGCTGATGTCCGGGTCCGAGATCATGGGGTTCTCGCCCATGATATAAAGAGCCTTTATATTGCCTTCCGCGGCCGCATTCATGATCTCCACAACGGTCAGCCCGGGAGTATCCGGCAACTCGACTCCCCAGGCCTTCTCGAATTTTTTTCTCAACTCCTCATTGCTGACCGCCTGATAGCCCGGAAAGACATTTGGAAGCGCACCCAGATCGCACGCCCCCTGGACATTGTTCTGGCCACGGAGAGGGTTCACGCCTGTGCCGGGCTTGCCGATGTGACCGCAGACCATTGCCAGATTGGCACAGGACTTGACATTGTCAGTGCCGGTGGTGTGCTGTGTGATGCCCATGGAATAGACAATACTTGCCCGGCCCGCCTCGGCATAAGCCCTTGCGGCCTGGTAAAGACTTTCCTCGGGAATACCTGTTATCTTTGAGACACGCTCAGGCGTGTATTTCTCGACAACCTTCCTCAAATCCTCAAATTCTTCGGTCCTCTGTTTGATGAAATTCTTGTCCTCCAGGCCCTCCTTCAATATGATGTGAATAAGGCCGTTCAGCCAGGCTACATCAGTCCCGGGCCTCTGTCTGCACCAGAGCCATGCTTCCCAGGTAAGCGGTATCTCCCTGGGATCAAAGACTATCAGCTTGGCGCCCTTTCTCACCGCTTCCCTGATGCGATAGCCGATAACCGGGTGGTTCTCGGTGGTATTGGAGCCGGTGAGCAGAATCAGGTCCGTGTCCCTTAGTTCATCAATGCCATTGGTCATGGCGCCGCTTCCGAAGGTCGCGGCAAGACCGGCAACCGTGGATGCATGACACAGGCGCGCGCAGTGATCCACATTATTGGTTCTCATAACAGCCCTTGCGAACTTCTGCATTATATAGTTTTCCTCATTGGTGCACTTGGCAGAGCTGAGTGCGGCAAACTGGTCCGTGCCATAATAAGGCTTCAGCTTTTCCGCCACAAGGTCCAGGGCCTCATCCCAGCTTGCCTCCGTAAATTCTCCGTTCTTCTTTATCAAAGGCTTTTTCAGCCGATCCGGATGGCTTATAAATTCGTAAGACCCGAACCTGCCTTTCACGCATAGCTGACCGCGGTTCGTGGGATTGTCCTTGTCTCCACGAATGCTTACCACTTTTTCATCTCCTCCAGATCCTTCGGACTTGATCCCCAGAACAATTCCACAGCCTGTCCCGCAATAGGGGCAGATGGTTTGGACCTCTCTATCCGGCCATTCCTGCTTCTTGATGCTCAGCGCGGCCGTGGGACACGCCTCCACGCACTCGCCGCATGACTCGCAAGCGCTCTCGGCAAGCGGCACATCCCCGAAAGGCTGAACCACGCTTGCATAGCCTCTTCTTGAGATGTCAATCGCGGCCACGCCGTTGATTTCCTTACAGACACGAACACATTTGGCGCAAAGCACGCATTTGGTCATGTCCCTGAAGAAGAAGGCATTGGAATCATCGTATATGCTTTCCCGTGCAAGAGGGCGAAGCCTGCGTTCCCGGATGCCGAATTCCTCAGCCAGCTTCTGAAGCTCGCAGTGAAGGTTCGCTGTGCAGGTCAGGCAGTCATAAGGGTGGTCAGACAGAAGCATCTCGACAAGCATCTTCCTGACCTTTTGAATCTCCTCGGTGTTGGTGCGCACCTTCATTCCATCCTGGACATAAGTAGTGCAAGAAGGCAACAGCCCGCGCATCTTCTCGATCTCGACCACGCAGAGCCTGCATCCGCCGTATGGTTCAAGCTGATCATCCGCACAGAGTGTGGGAATATATATCCCGGCCCTTTTCGCGGCTTCGAGGACTGTAATACCCTGCTCGACCTCGATACCCTTACCATCAACAGTGAGACTGACCATTTTCTCTGCCATATCCTTACCCCTTATTCCTCCTCAAGGTCGCACTGCAGGCACCTTGAAGCCTCTTGCCTTGCCTGGTTTCTGGAATAACCGATCTCGTTTTGTGCAAAATTCTTGATCCGCTGTTTTGCCGGGGCAAACTTTATCTTCGGTCTTCTTCTCTCGCCTTTTTCTTCGGGCCTGGGCAGTTTCTCATTGCCTAATTCTTCCGGAAGGAGTTTTTCCTCAATTTCACCTTTTCCACCAAGGTGGCGGTCAATCGCTTGAGCGGCCTTTCTTCCCATCCCGATTGCCTCGATCACAGAGGCTGGTCCGAGCACCGCATCTCCACCAGCGAAAACACCGGCAAGGCTTGTCTCAAGCGTCTCAGGATTTATCTTGATCCTGCCCCCTTTATCCAGCTCAATCCCCATCTTCCGAATAGTGCTCGGACGCTGGCCAATGGCCGCAATCACGTGATCGAATTCAAGCTCAAACTCGCTTCCCTTAACAGGCACCGGCCTTGGCCTGCCGCTCTTGTCAATGTCCCCAATCTCCATTCTCTCAAGCGTGAGCGCGACCTTCCCGTTATTCCTTGCCGCCTTGACCGGCGCAACCAGGAGCTCCAACTTGACCCCTTCTGCCAGGGCCTCTTGCACCTCTTCCGGATTGGCAGGCATCTCCTTCTCGGTCCGGCGGTACAGGATGGTCACCTTTTTAGCCCCGAGACGAAGCGCGGTGCGGGCCGAATCAATAGCAGAGTTCCCTCCTCCGATCACCGCCACTTCCTGCCCGAGCCGGATCCTTTTACCCATATTCACTTGCCTGAGCATGGTCACGCAGTTGAGCATGCCATCCAGTCTTTCACCCGGTATTCCGAGCGAGGCATTCTCATGCGCTCCCACCGCGACAAAGACCGCATCATAGGTCTTCTTTAAATTCTTGATGCTCTCAATTTTCTTATTGGTCTTGATCTTTACGCCCAGCCTTTCAATCCGCTTGATCTCTTGATCCATTGCCTTTTGAGGAAGGCGATAATTCGGAATTCCATAGCGACACATACCGCCCGGTTTTGGCAGGGCTTCGAAAATCTCTACCTCGTGTCCGCAGAGTTTGCGCAGGTAATAAGCCGCGGTCAGACCTGCGGGCCCGCTTCCAACTATGGCCACTTTCTTTCCGCTGGCTTTTGTGACCATTCTGCCGTCATCTTTAACCCCGCCTCCGAACTCTACCGCGGCCCGCTTGAGCGCCCGGATGGCTATCGGCTCATCCACCAGTCCCCGTTTGCATCTGGTCTCACAAGGATGAAAGCAGACCAGGCCACAGACCCATGGGAAAGGTATCCGCTCCTGGACAACTTTTCTTGCAGACTCGAATTCTCCCTGCTCGATGAGCCTGATATATCTTGGCACATCCACTCCTGCCGGGCAGGTATGCTTGCAGGGAGCACCCACGATCTCCCGACAGACCGCGGCCCGGCATTTCTTCTCCTTGATGTGCTCCTCGTATTCTTCCCTGAAATACCGGACAGTAGTAAGCACCGGATTCGGAGCGGTCTGGCCCAGCCCGCACAGGCTCGACTTCTTTACCACATCGCCTATTTCTAAAAGTAGCTCTATATCCCCGGGCCTGCCTTTTCCCGCGCAGATGTCCTCTAGAATTGTGAGCATCTGCCGGGTTCCGAGCCTGCAGGGGGTGCACTTTCCACAGGACTCTTTCTGGGTGAATGTCAGGAAGTATCTGGCCAGGTCCACAATACAGGTGTCCTCGTCCAGAATCACCAGTCCGCCCGAGCCCATGATCGAGCCGACTTCTGCCAGATGCTCGTAGTCAATAGGCAGGTCAAGGTATTCAGCCGGAATACAGCCGCCGGAGGGCCCTCCGGTCTGTGCGGCCTTGAATTTTTTGTCGCCTATAATCCCTCCGCCGATGCCAAAGATAATATCCTTGAGCTTGATGCCCATCGGCACTTCAATAAGCCCGGTCCGCTTCACCTTGCCTGTGAGCGAGAAGGTCTTGGTGCCTTTGCTTTTCTCAATGCCGAAGCTCGCGAACCAGTCCGCGCCCTCCCTCAGGATGTGGGACACATTGGCAAGGGTTTCAACATTGTTGATATTGGTGGGCTTGCCGAAGAGACCGCTTTGGGCAGGGAAAGGGGGCCGCTGGCGAGGCATTCCTCTTTTGCCTTCAATGCTTGCAATCAGTGCGGTCTCCTCGCCGCAGACAAAAGCTCCCGCGCCTTCCTTGATCTTGAGATGAAAGCTGAAGCCGGATGACAGGATGTCATCACCGAGCAGGTTTTGCGCTAGCATCTGGGTGATCGCGTTTTTGAGCCGCTTAATAGCAAGGGGATATTCCGCTCGGATGTATACATACCCCTCGCTTGCTCCGATGGCATAAGCGGCTATAACCATTCCCTCCAGGATTGCGAAGGTGTCGCTTTCGAGGAGTGAACGATCCATGAAAGCTCCGGGGTCGCCTTCATCTGCGTTGCAGATAAGATATTTTTGTGTGCCCGGAGCTCTAAAGCAGAATTCCCATTTCTGTCCGGTGGAAAAGCCAGCACCGCCCCTTCCGCGCAGGCCAGAGCGCTTGACCTCCTTGATGACATCCTCTTGTTTCATGGAAAGAGTCCGCTCCAGTCCCATAAAGCCATCTCTGGCCAGATAATGCTCGATTTTTTCCGGGTTGATGATCCCGCAGTTTCTGGTCACGATCCGGACCTGGTCTTTTAGCATCGGGTGCTCGAAGAACAAGGGTATGCCCTCAATCTTTCCTTCTCCAAGAGTGCCGAGAGCAAGCTCGGGATGGGGCTTATCGTTTATCAGATAATCCTTCAGGATGAGTTTGAGTTTTTTCGGGGTGACCTCATGGTAGCAGATTCTCGGCTGACCCGGCTTCTTGATGTCAACGAGCGGCTCGAAACAGCATGTGCCGATACATCCGACCGGAACCACCTTGGCCTTGACCTTGAGCTTCTTAAGCTCATCGGGAATCATTTCCAGAAGATCAAGCGCTCCCGCGGCCTGGCCGCAAGTAGCGACTCCTATATAAATTACAGGCCTTCTCCCTTGAACAAGTCCGAGATAGTCCTTCTTTGCCTTTTCCCTGAATTCCTTAAAGCTCACCAGCCGACCTCCATTTTTTCACTTTTTTGATTTAATTTTTCTTTTGCTTTTTGCCCTGGCCGGAGAAGATTTCTTCAATGTATCCAGCAGTCGTTTAGCCGAGGTGGTGGTTTGGCGGCCGTAAACCTTGCCGTTAACCACTATCACCGGTGCCAGCGCACAAGAACCGAAGCAAGCGACCTGTTGGAGGGTAAAGTTCAAATCAGGCGTGGTTTCGCCTGGCTTGATGCCAAGCTTCCGCTCAAGCTCTCTCAAGATGCCAGCGCTTCCACGGACATGGCAGGCAGTTCCTCTGCAGACCGTCATTATATTTCGTCCCACCGGGGTGAAACGGAACTGGGTATAGAAGCTGGCTGTTCCCCAGACCTCGCTCTCCCGTACCTTGAGGTATCTAGATAGACCCGTCATCGCTCCATCAGGTAAATACCCAAGCTCTCCCTGGATCAATTGAAGTCCGGGAATCAGGTTGTTCTTTTTCGGCTCCAGCTCTTTCTTCACCTTGCCCAAAGCGCGATTAATATCTGCCTGAGATACTCCCTGTTTCATTTTTTACCTCGCAAAAATTTCTGAAGAGTTTAAATTCAAGGAAATGCAAAAATCAGGATGACAAAATCCTCTTCAAACTCCCTTCCATGATAGATAAAATATTTCGCCTGGCTTCTCGATATCAGAACATGATGTTCCCATAGTAGGAGGACAATGTAATTCTACACATAGTTAGAGCATCGTGTCAAGAGGAAATCCGGCAGGGGGTGTGCGACATATTTGGTGAATCATTTTTTTAACCCCTTTTTTGGGTTTAT
>CAZOMR010000140.1:0-8690 GCA_964580655.1 uncultured bacterium | reverse complement strand
AACATGGCCAAAAAAGAGGGTCAAATCCAAAACCCTCTTTAATGTCGCAGGCCCCTGTGCGAGCTCAATTTTGACTAAGTGTCAAACTCCTGTTAAAATCAGCATCTAAATTTGCCGAGTTCCGGCAGAGAGACTGAAAAGAGAGGTGTTGTTCATGGGAGAATTTTTTACCTTGAAGACAAGCTCCAATCTGGTCGAGATAACCGGACTGCGCGCCTGGAACATGCGGCAGTTGGGGGAGATGATAGGTATGGCGCCTGATGAGAGCATCTTTCACCATACCTTCCAGAGTTTTCGTGAGCACCACTATGTAACCGAGCCCTATGCAAGTGATTTCGCACAGTGGGCTGAGGTTTCCCTGCATTTTCCGCTCCTGGCCGAGGAGCTTGGCGTGCTTGACATTCGTGATTTCGTCAGCCTCGAGGCTCTTCGCATGGAGCTTATGGGGATCGTGATGAGGGTGGTGGATGAGCATTCTAACTGGGCGCGTCGGCCTGCAGATTATCCCTTTGATTTTTGCAGGAGCTATTCAGTGATAAACGAGCTGGGCCTGCAAGCGAACACCCCGGGAGAGTTGGCCCGCATCCTGCCCCAAGTGGGTATTCGGTGTTTACATTATCATCTGATAGAGGCCAGGCTCCGGATCGGTCTCAAGGGCAATGATTTCTCCTTCTGGCTGAGAAGTCAATGGGAGGATAATCACAAATGTCTGGATGTTGCGGATGCCATCGAGAGTATGGACATTTATCATTACACCCTTCCCGAACTGCGTGACAGGATCATCAATCTGCTCAGGGAGGTGGATGTATGAGAGAGAATTCCGTGTGCGCAAACGCTCTTGATGAATATACCCCACTGATCGGGGAGAGTGAGGTTAAAGAACTTCGGCTTCTCGTGGAACGATTGGGTTCTGTCCGGATGACAATGATCAACTCCACAAGGACTGGTGGAGGAGTAGCCGAGATTCTCTGGCGCCTGATGCCGCTATTCGAGGAACTGGGTGTTCAAGCCACCTGGCAGGTTATGAAGGGTGACGAGCCATTTTTCCAGGTGACCAAGAATATCCACAATGCTTTGCATGGTATGCCGCATGAGCTTACTCCAAAGGAGCGAGAGATTTACTTGAGCACAACGAAGGCTAATGCCCCTGATCTGGATTTCGATCACGATTTCATCTTCATCCACGATCCTCAGCCCGCGGGTTTGATCAAATATGTAAAATCAAGAAAAGCGACCTGGATATGGAGGTGTCACATTGACATCTCGCATCCGGTCCCAGGTGTCTGGAATTTTCTGGAGCCAACCCTTCGCCGCTACCACTCCGCCATCGTGTCCTCTCCAGCCTTTGCACAGGGCAAGCTCGGTATAAGGCAGTTTCTGTTTTATCCTTCAATTGATCCCTTGTCTGACAAGAACCGTGAGATTCCCCAGCGCGAGATAAACGGCATTCTGAAGCGGCTCGGAATACCAAAGGACAAACCTATTGTGCTCCAGGTTTCCCGTTATGACCGTCTCAAGGACCCTATCGGCGTGATCCGGGCGTTTCGGCTGGCCCAGCGTCATGTTCCCTGCCGGCTGGTCCTGGCCGGAGGAGCCGCGGATGATGATCCTGAAGGAGCAGAGGTGCTCGCAGAGGTCAAGGCCGAGTCCGGAGATGATCCTGACATCCACATTCTGGTATTACCTCCGGACTCCAACCTGGAGATCAATGCCTTGCAGAGAGCCGCGACCGTGGTGCTCCAGAAGTCCTTGCGGGAAGGGTTCGGCCTTACCGTGACCGAGGGTCTGTGGAAGAAAAGGGCGGTGATAGGCTCTGCAGTCGGTGGAATTCCCAACCAGATTCGGAACGAGGTTAACGGGGTTCTGGTTCACTCAGTGGCCGGATGCGCCAATGAAATTCGGCGACTGCTCAGCGACAGGGTCTTGCGGGAGCGCTTCGGAAAATACGGCCACGAGGCGGTCCGGGAAGAATTCCTGATCACCGGCGCCCTGCGCCGCTACCTGCTGTTGATGTTGATGTTGCGCGAGGGCCTGCATTGAGGCCGATCACTTTTATTAATCTGAACCCTAAATAGTTTACATCTGATGTTTTGTCAAATAAGATTTTTCCCCTCCCTGGATGGGAGGGGATTAAGGGGAGGGTGAATATTAGTGCACAATTCAATCACCCCCACCCTGACCATCCCCCATCAAAAAGGGGGGGAATTCAATTTTGAATGTAAACTATTTGATGTTCTCATTAATAATTTTCCCTGTGATTGAGAACAATGGGTCGAAGAATGAAAGGAAAAACCCTTTTTATCTTTTGCTGGATCGGCCTTGCATTTTGTCTGCACTCTGAAGGTGCCGAGCCGGAGCTTATCTCCAGATTTCTCATCCCGATAAATGAGAAATGTCACACTCAGGGTATGGACATTACCGGTGGCAATCTCTATGTCAGTTGTGTGAACAGGAAGGCTCAGCGGGCATATCTCTATGAAATTTCCCTGTCGGATTTATCAGGATACCGCGAAGACGCGGGGGGGAGTGTCTCGATCCGGAAAAAGGATTTGACGCGGGGCGATCGGTATCATCCATCTGGCCTGGATGCCAGGGGCGAATGCTTGTGGGTGGCTGTGGCAGAGTATCATCCCGCGCCCGCGAGCTCAACCTTGATGTGCGTGGACCCGGAAACACTGGAGCCTGAGCCTGAGCTTCGGTTCGAGGTTGATGATCATATCGGTGCGGTGGCCGCGAGCGATGATAGAATCTTCGGCGCAAACTGGGATGCGCGGAGTTTCTATGTATGGGACTGGTCAGGTAAGGAACTCGGTCGTGGGCCCAGTCCGACCGAAGTGGCGTATCAGGATTGCAAATACATCGCGCCTCGCTACCTGCTTTGCACAGGAACCAAATCGCTTCTCGGCCTGATTCCGACCCGGGGAATTCTGGACCTGATCGAGATCAAGGGAGATGATGTCTCCGAATGGAATCTGAGACAAAGGGTGATCCTGAAAAAACCAGGTCTATCCGGGCCGGCCCTAACACGCGAGGCATCATGTTATGCAGATGGCAAGTTTTATTTCCTGCCAAGGGATTTGCCAAGACCAACACTATATGAATATCGCATCGAAAGTCTGGACATTGAGTTGCCCTGATTATTCGCCGGTTGTTTGCTCTTGCGTGGCCGCTGTTTTCCTGGCAAGTGCCATCGCCTGGCTCCTCGTGCGAATGCGTCCTTCAAGCTGGGCATCCTCGATCTCGCGCAGGATTTTTTTGAAGATGGGCCCGGGTTTGAGTCCGATTTTGATGAGGTCATGGCCGGTTAGCAGGGGCTTTGGCACAAGCTGTTCTTCCGCCTGTTTTTTTGTGAACTCAAGGTGCCTCTTGCGGCAATAGCGCCATGCACTCAGGTCCCCGTGGCTTGCGAGGCAGTCGAGCCGGTGGAGTTCGAGGTGAATTGGAAAGTCCTCTATACGCAGGAATCTCTTCAGTGTGCTTTCCTTCATACGATGGACATCAATAAAGCGCAGGTGCTGGTCAACCAGTGCCGAGACGCGGCGGACCTGCTCTGATGAGAAGCGGAGTCTTCGCATTATCTTTCGCGTCATTTCCGCGCCCACGGTCTGGTGCTTGTTGAAGCGGATGCGGTCAGAGACCGAGAATGTCTCCGGCTTTCCCACATCGTGGAAGAGCACTCCGAGGGCGAGGACAAGTGAAGGCGATTTAAGCCGGTCGAGCATGAGGATTGTATGCTGAAATACATCTCCTTCAGGGTGGAATTCCGGAGGCTGTGGCACGCCCTTCATGGCAGAGACCTCCGGGAGTATGTGCACAAGCAGGCCGAGTTGATCGAGAATTCTGATCCCGATGCCCGGGTTTGGTCCTGTGAGGATGTATGAGAGTTCATCCCTGATGCGCTCGGCTGATGTGTCCATGATTTCCGATGCATGGCGCTGGATGGCCTTTTCGGTCTTGTTCTCGATGCGATAATCAAAACGCGCGGCAAAGCGCACTGCCCGGATCATGCGGAGCTTGTCCTCGGAAAAGCGGGCATCGGGGTTGCCGATGGCGCGGATGATTTTTCGCTCAAGGTCTTTCTGTCCGCCCACATGGTCAATGACTTTTTCCGCAACAGGGTCATAGAGCATTCCGTTGATAGTAAAATCCCGGCGCTTCACATCCTGGCGCGCGGTTGAGAACCACACCCTGTCCGGGTGTCTGCCGTTTTTGTATCCGGACTCTGCGCGGAAGGTAGCGACCTCGTAGCTTTTATGACGAATTCGGACAATGACCACTCCGAACTTTGCCCCGACCGGAATGGTGTGGCGAAAGATGCTCATGATTTCCTCGGGACGCGCGCTGGTGGTGATGTCATAATCCTGGGCACGGTCTCCCATTAAAAGATCGCGGACACAACCGCCGACCCAGTAGGCCTCGTAGCCGCGGGAGCGGAGTCTTTGCACTATGTAAAGGGCGCTTGATCTCAATGGTTAACTCTCGCAGGTGATCCGGGTTGAGAGAATAAGGATAAATGGATACGGCCTAGAATTCGAATTCGCTGAAGTAGCCACTCCCTTGCACTCCCTCCACTTTCACTATCTTCCAGTCCAGCCGTTCTTTTTTCAGGGTGAGACGAGGCATTTCCGGGTCCTGTTCAGAACCGAAAGGGTGGGTGATTCCTCCATTCGTGCTGGCCCGTGTGATAACCTCCAGTGTGACATAAGCGGAATCTCCGGCCACATAGATGTCAATATTTTTTACATCCACCTTGAGGCCATCGATTAGATCAAAGGCGCGCTTGACATACTGCTGGATGATGAAGTAGGTGTTTCCGCTTGAGTCCTTGTATTTGAATGAAAAGTGTTTCATGAACTCTTTCGTGTTTCTCTCCTGGGCGGCATTTATCATCTCGTCGAGCAGTGTCCTGATTTCGGCATCGTCATCCTGGAAGAATATTTTTCCCAGAACCATGATCCCTATCAATGCTACAATGGCAAGGATGATGATTCTTGTTCTTGTCATAAAGTCCTACCGTGTCCTGCTTTGCAGGAATATCAAATTTCAAATCTCAAATTTCAAATGACATGTCTTGCTTTGCAGGAATCTCAAATTTCAAATGACATAGGATTTGCGGTAAAATTATTTCGCCCTCAAATGCGAAATCTGGAACAAGTTATTCCTGGAGTTCAACGTTCCAGTAGGCAGCGTCCACGAAATTGAGGAACGGCATCCATTCCTTGTAATGGTGTGCCTCAAACTTTAGTCCGAGGTAGGGTGTCCAGCGAGGCTTGCGCGGTGGACGAATAAGCCTCATCCTGGCTTCCACAGGAGTGCGGCCTCCCTTTTTGCGGTTGCATTCATGACAGGAGCAGACCACATTTTCCCATGTGCTGAAGCCGCCGCGTGATCGTGGAATGACATGGTCAATGTTCAGGCTTTTTCTGGGAAAGGTGCGGCCACAGTATTGGCAGGTGTTTTTATCTCGCAGGAATATATTGAGACGGCTGAATCGGACATGTCGTTTGGGCATTCGATCGTATGCGATAAGGACGATCACCCTTGGAACCTTGATCGCGCCGTTCACCACTCCGACCACATCATCATCGGAGGCTGGTCGCAATTGGGTCCAGTCATCAAAATTAAAAATTTCATATTGGTCATTGATCGCCCTGGCCATTCCCTGATACATAAGGGAAAAAGCCCTCCGAACCGTGGTGATATGGACAGGCATATAGGAACGATTCAAAACCAGTACACCCGTATTAATCACGACTTCCACTCCTTTTAAGCTTAAAATTCAGGCACCTTCCGGTTGACCTTTCTTATTTAATTTATCGAAATTCATTTTTAATTGCAAGTATTTCTGTATCAGGGATGATTCATTCGGCCCCAGAGCCCTGGACCCTGAAGAAATCCGGCATGGTAGTTCGCGTGATTTCTTCAAGGGTTGTAAGTTTTTCTTTCACTTTTTTCAGTCCGGCCTGGCGAAGCGTTATCATGCCCGTGCGCATGGCCTCTCGCTTGAGTTCCGTGGGCGTGGCTCCTGCCAGGATGAATTCAGCCAGGTCTCCTCTCACAGGCATGACCTCGAATAATGCTGTTCGGCCTTTGTAGCCTCGATCGTTGCAGGCACTACATCCCCTGCCTGCATAAGGGACGAATCCATCTAAATCTTCTTCCTGGACGCCCATGTCGAGAAGGGTTTGCCGGGGGACATCCACAGGTTCCATGCATTCGGGGCAGAGCCTTCGGACCAGGTTCTGGCTACAGACTGCGTTGACAGAGGCGGTCACGAGGAATGGCTCGATTCCCATGTTCAAGAGCCGGTTGATGGTGCTGGGGGCATCGTTGGTGTGGAGGGTTGTGAGGACTATATGTCCGGTGAGTGCGGCCTTTACCGCTATCTCAGCGGTTTCAAAATCACGTATTTCCCCCACCATGATTATGTCAGGGTCCTGCCGGAGGAATGAGCGGAGTGTGTATGCGAAGTTCAGCCCTATTTCATCATGCATCTGCACCTGGTTGACGCCTTCAAGGCTGTATTCCACAGGGTCTTCCGCAGTGGATATGTTTTCCGTTGTCTTGTTCAATTCAATGATCGCTGAATACAGGGTGGTGGTTTTTCCGCATCCGGAGGGTCCTGTTACCAGGACCATACCGTAGGGCTGATAGATTGACCAGCGGAAGTCCTTGATTTGCCTCTCGTCCATGCCCAGCTTGGTCAGGTCGAGTTCCAGAGAAGACTTATCAAGAAGCCTGCACACCACTTTTTCGCCCCAGAGAGTGGGGAGTGTTGCGACGCGGAAGTCAATTTTCTTTTTCCCGATCTTGAGAGCGATGCGGCCGTCCTGCGGAGTCCGGCGTTCCGCGATGTCGAGCCGCGCCATGATCTTGATGCGGGATGCTATCGCGTTCTTGAGCTTGGCAGGGGGACTGAGGACATGATAAAGCACCCCGTCAATGCGGTAGCGGATGCGAAACGCGTCCTCGTAAGGCTCAAAGTGGATATCCGAAGCGTTCTTGCTCAGGGCATCGGCGAAGAGATGATTGACAAGCTTCACAACAGGAGCCTCGCCGGATGCCTTTTCAATGTCCAGCATGTCCTCATCTTCCTCTATTTCCGCGAGGGCTATGTCCGAGTCATCAAAGGTCATCATCACATCATCGAGCATGGCCGAGGAGTCGTGGTATTTATCAATCGCATCTTTGATCTGGTTCTCAGTAGCCACCACGACCTCGACATCGTATTCAGTGAGAAAATGAATCTCGTCAATGGCCTCGATGTTGGTGGGGTCTGACATGGCCACGATCAGGCTCTTTCCTGTGCGGTTTATGGGGATTGCCTTGTATTTCTTGGCCAGCTCCTCAGGAAGCAGGCTGACGATCTCCTGGTCAAGCTCCAGGCCGGCAAGGTCTACAGCAGGAACCTTGAAATGCGCGCTCAAAAAGTCCGAGATGTCCTCGTCCTGCATCGCGCCCATAGCGCATAGTTCGTTCAGAAGGCTCGTGTTTTTGCCGCGCATCTTGCGCATGGCCTCATTGAGTTGCATGGAATCAATCACTTTATTCTTGACCAGTAGCTCGCCTATCTTCGCGCCCTTGTCCCCCCGCTCAGGGAGATAGGCGTTGATGGAATCGCGTATATTGGCAAGCAGGATGTCACTTATCTTCTGCCGGATCAGAGCGTGGTCATCCGCAATCGCTTCACCATGATCAGGCTCCGCCGGGGTAGGGGGAGGAGCGGAGATGCTCGGATCACCTACAGGCGTGGATTGCAGGGTTACATTAAGCTCCTCGGCCTCCTTTTCTGGCTCTATATCTTCGAGAACAATGGTTTTCGATTTGCGCCGGAAGGATGGTCGCTCCCTTTCTTCGTATTCACTGATGCTCTTTTTTTGTTCGCAGACCTCGATCTGGCCTGTTACCATCAAGGTGTAAAGTATTTTCAGGGTTCGCGTGAGACCGAGGTCACTGGAGGATATGATATGATTGAATGGATGGCCCCCATTGATGGATTGGATGAAAGAGAGTTCATCATTCTGAAAAACGAATTTATCCTTCAATTTTTCAAATTCACCATTGAGCTTGAGCCATTTTTCCTTTATATGTTCAAATTCCTTCTCAATGCGCGGCAGGGTATAGTGCTGGAGAATACCCTCGTGAACAATGATCTCAGGCCGGATTTTGAACAAGGCAACATCATGATCAAATTGGGTAACCTCTTCCCTGGTGAACTCGAAAAGACCGTCGGTCCAGGCGAAGCAGGAGATGATCTTCTCCTCGGCCTGCCGCGTCAGCGCGTCCTTAAGCTCGGCAGGGCTTATCAGGCCTCTCTCGACGAGAAGATCGCCGATCGTGGTAGGATTGAGGGCAATTTCGTCCAGAGCATCCTCTAATTGATCCTCGGTGAGCTTGCCCATGCGGGTCAGCACCTGGCCCAGGCACTCGTGAGAGGGGCCGTAGCTTACGAACGCGGAATCGCCGCTTAAAAAGAAGATGCGCTTGCGAATAATATGGTCTTTCTCGTCAACGATGTCCAGCACACCACTTTGACCTCGGCCAGCGATGCTGTAAAAAATCTTGGCAAAGGAGTAATCCTGCAGGTTTCCTTTTGTAATGATATCTGGCATTTTGGCTGATTTTTTCTTTTTATAAAACCTTTTTGACCTGATTTTATGATAACATTATGTGAAAATGTCGTCAAGCCT
>CAZOMR010000139.1:0-8744 GCA_964580655.1 uncultured bacterium | reverse complement strand
CGCTCCTCGGAAGAAGTGCCCTTGCTCTCAGGAAAGTGCCCCTGAACCGATGTTGTCGCATCCCCGAGGTCAGGGCTTTAGTTGTTAGTTAACGCTGTTCTGAAGATAAAGTTTTTATGATTTAGGGGTGCCGCAAAGCGGAAAGAACAACTGAGGGTTAGTAAAGCTTTTCAATTCGTATCGCATCTGCGGGACAGCGCTGTAGACATAATTCGCACAAGGTGCACTCATCCTCCTCGCTCTCGCGAACCACGGGCTTGTCCTTTTCCGTGAAAATCTCTACCGGACAGGTCTCCACGCAAATCCGGCACTCAGCGATGCATGCCGAATCATCAATCGTAATCCTGATAAACCTTCCCATGCCACTTGTCTCACGCTGTCCCGGTCAATAATTCCTTAACCGCAAGGGCAAGCTCCGAGTAATGTTCCACCGTCACTGCACCCGCATCCTTAAGTCGCCGTATCTTGTCCTTCGCTGACCCGGAACCGCTGTCCGGGCGCACTATAACCGATGCGTGCCCAAAGCGCATCCCCGGCATCCCGTCTACAAACTTTCCACCGAGAAATGCCACCACAGGCTTCTTGAATTCCGTGCGGAGCTTCTCCGCCAATGCCTCCTCCTTGGACCCTCCTGGCTCGCAATAGATCACGATCACCCTGGTCTCTTGATCCGCCTCGAAAAGCGGAAAAAGGTCCGTGTAAGTGGACCCTACCACCGGGTCTCCTCCCATGCCCACGGCCGTGGTAACCCCGATCCCCTCTCTCATGAGCAGATCGGCAATCTCTGTTGTCATGCCCCCGCTACGCGAGATCAAGCCCACAGGACCCGGCTGAAAAGACCTGTCCGGGTTCGAGCCGCCGAGGTAACCGAGACGGGTCTTCTTCGGACAGATGGTCCCAGGTGAATTCGGGCCGATTATCCTCATACCGCGCTCCCTGGCATAAGCGATCATCTCGATCACATCCTGCCGGGGAATGCGCTCGGTCAGCACCACGGCCAAGTTAATACCATGGGCCGCGTCTTCCATTACAGCATCCTTGACAATCCGCGGCGGCACCGAAACCACAGCCGCACTCGGACCATGCCTTTCGCAGGCCAGAGCCACCGTATCGTAAACCGGTATCCCGTGCACATCCTGACCACCCTTCCCAGGCGTCACGCCAGCCACCACCCTGGCACCGTAATCCAGCATCTCCCGGGACATGCTTGCGGCTTCCCGCCCCGTGATACCCTGGATTAAAATCCGGGTGCTCTCATCCGCCAGGATGGCCACAGATTCCCCTTTTATAAACTCCGGTTCTCCGGGCCGTCATAATTCACACTTCCGATGTCCACTGCCCGGAAGGGCCTCTCGCGGGTATATTCCTCATAGGCATGCGCGCTGAGACCCGCAGCCCGGCTGATCACAAAGAAGCCCCGTGCAATCTGCCAGGGAAAACCCATTTCAGCTAAGATAGCGGCCTGGGCCGCATCCGTGTTGATCACCAGGTGCCTTCCCAGTGCCTCCTCACTCTTCTCACTCAAGGCCCGTGCCAGTCGTATATGATCCCCGGCAAGACCAAGCTCCTCCGCCAGCGAAAACAATGCCTCGGTCCGCGGGTCCTCCTTGTGATATGGATGACCATAACCCGGCACACGCTTCTTCGCAGACTTGTGCTCACGCAGGATGATCTCCGCCATCTCATTCGGGGTTCTCTTTTCAGAGCGGGCCCGAGCTACGCCATCCTCCAATAACCTCTGGCACTGCTCGATCGCCCCGCCATGATGATCCCCCAGGGCCTGCAGGCCTGCCGCTACCGCACTCTGGATCGGCACCCCTCCGGAAGCAACAAACCGGGTAGCACAGGCCGAGGGCGCGGTCACGCTGTGATCTATCGTCGCTACCAGCACCGCGTCAATCATCCTCCCCTCGGCTGGCGACGGCGGCTCCCCCTTGAAGAGAAGATACACGGCCTGACCGAAGCTGAAATTTCGTATCAAGTCCTGAACATCATACCCGCGAATCTGAATACGATTCGGCTCAACCTTTGTGATCGCAGTCCTCCATTCCATGCTATACCTCTCTTGCCCTCAGAGTAAAAGCTCTTTGACCTCGATCTCCTGTGGCGCCTGATTCCGTAATTTAAACTGTTGCACCATCTCCTGGAGGTCTCTCGCTAAGAACTTCAGGTTCTCTACCGCAAGGCCCATCTCTCCAATACGGCGCGCGTTGCTTTCCGCTACATTCCGTATCTCCTGCATGGCCTGAACCACAGCCTGACTGCTCTTTATCTGCTCCCCCTGGGCGCTGTTGATATAATTGACTATCTGCGCGATACTCTCAATCGCCTGCATGATCTGCTTACTCCCCTGTGACTGCTCCTTGGTCGCCAGCTTCACCTGCTGGGCAATGGCCTCCATCTCCTGCGCGGCCTTGAAGATCAAATCACTCCCCTGGCTCTGCTCCTGCGTGGCCTGGGCCACATGGAAGATCAACTCGTTCACCCCCTCGAAAAAGTTCATCACATGCTTTGCCTTCTCCGATTGAACCGCAGTGCTCTCCGCGATGTCCTTCGTCCGTTCGGTGGTCTGATTCGCCCTGAGCAGAATCTGCTCAAGTGCCGCCCTCGCCTCCTCTGAAAGCTTGACACCCTCGTCAACATTCTTCGAACTCTTGAACACCGTGGCTACCGCGTTCTGCGCGCCTTCCTGCACTGCCTGGATCAACTCCGCTATCTCCTGTGTGCTCGCCTGGGTCCGCTCCGCCAGGTCCTTTATCTCGTCCGCCACCACGGCAAAGCCCCGACCATGCTCGCCCGCCTGCGCCGCTATGATAGCCGCATTGAGCGCCAGAAGATTAGTCTCCTCCGTCACATCATTTATGACATGAAGGATGTTTCCTATCTGACCCGCCTTCTGGCTCAGTGCATCTATCACCTCCGCGGCCTCCTCTGAGCTCACGCGAATCTTCTCGATCCCCTTTGCCGTCATCGCTACGGCCCTGGCCCCCTGTTCCGCATCCTGAGCCATCTGCCCTGAAATGCGGGCCGTGTCCTGCGCGCTCGACCCCACTGTCCAGATGGTGTTCTCCACCTCTTGAAGCGCAAGCATGGACTCCCCCGACCGCCTCTGTAGTTGCTGGGCATTATCCGCCACCTCCTTGACCGAGAGATTCATCTCCTGGATGGACGAGGTGGTCTGTTCCACAGCCGTGGACAGCCTCTCCACATTCATGGCAACCTCATCAATGGTCGCACCCATCTGGAGAATCGAGGCACTGGATTCTTCCGCGCTCCGAGACAGTGTCTCGATGTTCTCGGCAATCAAGTTAATGGACTGGTTCATCTCCTCCATCGCGGACGCGGTTTCCTCCGTATTGCGAACCTGTTCCGCGGACCCCTTGGACATCGGGTCAGAGCGCTCCGAGATCTGCCCCGTGGCACTGTCAATCCCGTTCGAGGCCTCGTTGATTCGCCCTATCATTTTCTGCAGGTTAACCACCATTCGCGCCTGATTAAGGGCAAGAACACCTATCTCGTCTGGCGATATTACACGCACCGGCTCACTGAGTTCCCCTCTGGCCACCTGCTGAATCGAGCCGACAATGGAGCGCAGAGGAAGGTTAATCTCCTCCGCCGCGTAGTATGCATAGGCAAAAGCAATTACCAGGGCCACAACTATGGCTATGAGGATAAATACCCAGAGAATGCGAAGGTGTTCCTTAAACTCTTCCGCCGAGGATACGACAAAGAGGTGCTCGTGGCCGCCTGGAAGGGCATGGTGAATAACTGTGAGCCGGTGGTAGTCCAGGATGACACAATAGATGCCCTTTTTGTGAATCAGGCTGATGATGGGCCTGCTTCTCTCCAGCCGAAATTCAGCGCCGTTCAGGATTGTCCGGATCACATCTTTCTGCCGTGGAGGGAGTGTTGCTCCTTCAAGACGGTTACCCTGGCCGTCAGTCAATGTTATTTCATCGCCACTGGAATTTTTCATCTGATCAAGTGTTGCTTTAATGCCCTCGTGATCCCTGATAGAAAGAAGCGAGACCAGAGTCCCCTCTGTATCCTTGATCTCCTCCTTGTAGGCCAGACCAAGGTGGTTCTGAAAGCTCTGGATGGCATATCCATAGGACATGATCCCGGTCAGCGTCACCACGACCACAGTAAGGATGATCACCGCCACCAACATCTTGGCGCGGATGCTTGTCTTGCTCTGGTTCAGGCTTTCATCCCGGGCAAACTCGGGAAAGTCCGAGAGAACCAATTCAAGCACGTGGATCAGAACCCGCTTGCTCGTGAAAAATTGAAAGAATGAGATCAGGACACCTGTGGAAAAGGCTCCGACAAACAGCATAAAGCTCTGGGTGAAGCTGTAGGTATAGACCAGTTGAATAAGGCCCAGCAGACTGAGAACTCCGATGAAGTAAAATATCACGGACCAGAGCATGGTCTTGAAAGGCACGTCCAGGCAGGCCTTGATAGCATTCGAGGCCATGTCAATACTTGGGTCTGAACCCTGTTCCCGGGTTGCCAGGTAGACCTCCACCGGCCTTGCAAAGCGCAATACAAACTGAAAATGCAACCATATAAGAAAGATGGCAACAATTGCGATCAGACCCACATTCCAGGCAAAGAAGAATGGATCGAGAATAACAGTCTTGTAGAGGTTGGTGATGGTGATATTGAGGATTGCGCCGACATAAATTATGAGCACGGGCATGCCCACCGCGTTGGTGGTTATGACTGCCCTTTGGAGTCTGCGGCGAAATTTCTTCCGCTCTTGAGAGCCTTCAGCCATGCTCGCGATCCTTTCTACCCGGGTCTCAGCGAGGCTTTATTCCTGGGAAAGTATCCAGAGGATGGTGAAAAGTCCGATCAAGCCCTCGCATAGAACCGCGGCCGCACCCGCGGCAATTCGAAATGCTCGACGGTTGCCCAGGAAGTATCCGATCGGCCCGCCCACCACAAGTCCCCCGATAATACAGGCCAGGGCACGCTCGTTTCCCATCAGAAGAAAATCGTAGCGATTAGGATACAAGGTGGGGCGGTTATCCAGCACGCCGAGAAGATGAAGCACAACCAGAAAGGCATAGACCACGCTTATCAGGACCATCGCCGTATAGTTGATGGACTGCACCCTCTCCGGAATTCTGAAATCTTCCAGAAAGTTGCTTACGATGTTGTAGAGCGTCCAATTGATCATCAGCGCAATCAGGATAACATTGACATCGAAAAGTCCCGGGGTCAGCCATTCCTTGATCGTCATCTCATCCCTCCTCACTCTAATTTAACCAGAGTTCACCTGGCGAACTCTCATACATCTCAGTAGAGAATTCCTCGCCGAAAAGCCGCACTACCCGCTCAATTACTTCCGACATCGGGGGCACATGCCCGCTCACGCGCTCAAGCGAGGTCACCCCTCTTTGCGTAATGCCGCATGGAACAATACAAGAAAAATGCTCCAGATCAGGATTCAGGTTAATTGCAAAACCGTGCGTGGTCAGCTTGTCCTGAATACGCACTCCCAGGGCCGCGATCTTTTCATCACGCACCCAGAGCCCCGGATACCGCGCATCAATCCTCGCAGACACACCCAATTCATTTAGAAGTTTAAGCAACATCTGCTCCATCTTCCCTATATAACGCTTCGCACCCAGTCTAAACTGCCTCAAATCCAGGATCGGATACCCCACAAGCTGGCCCGGGCCATGATAGGTCGCCTTTCCGCCCCTGTCCACTTGAAGCACCTTTATCCCGGACTCTTTAAGCTCTCCCTCGCTCGCCCGAATCTCGCTCTTCCCTTCATCACCCCGCAGGGAATATCCCAGCGTGATGGTTGGATGATGCTCAAGAAGTAATAGATACCCGGCTTTGTCTTCTTTGCGAAGTCCAGCTTTAAGCCGCTCCTGTAAAGCAAAAGCCTTTTCATAATCAACAAGACCCAATGCGCACCAGTTTAGCTTTCGAGCTAAATTATATCGGTCAACTCTTTTCAAATCAAGAAAAATCCTGGTCTTTGCCAGCCCTCGTCAAACAGCCACCCTGGAGATCAAGGCCACTGGCTCAAGCCTGTCCCCCAACCAGGGGTCCTCGCGGTCGTCAAACACGGCCAGATAATACAAGATTCTCCGCAAGTGTGAAAGGCCCTCTCCAAAATCAACTCCTCGTGCCCCGAGCTCCAGCCGAACCTGGTATTTTTCATCAAGAAAATATGATGCAATCCCTGCGGCACGGGAGATCGTCTCTTCCCTGATCGGATCATCCTGCTCCGGACGCGCTCCATAAAGCATAAGTTCTATGATCACCGCCCTCTTCTTCTCCTCCTCATGCTCCCGGACAGTGAGCTTTCCCGCCTTGGCCGAAATCTTCCATAGGATCAAGCGGGGGCTGTCTCCCCTGAGATAGTCCCGAACACCAAAGAGCTCTGATCCCTCTCCCTTGCTTGCGCGCCGCATTTCTCCTGACAGGTAAGGTGGGGTAATCATCTCCGAAGACGCCTTCTCCACCCTCGGACATACCACCAACTCCCCTGCGAGGTTCACCTGTTTGGCCTTGTAAAAAAAGCCAAAGGGATGATGGGTGGAGATGTTAAGACTGCCCATTTTCAGCCTGCCGCGCGTTTGAGCCCTGGTCGTGGCTCTTTGAAATTCGCAGAACCCGGCCCGGACTCCTGGAAAAAATACCTGACAGGGCATCCCATCAACCTCATCCTCGATCATGATCCCCAATGAAGGAAGCCAGCGTTTTTTGTTGGCGAGTCGGTAGGTTATGGAGAATTCCCTTTTTGCCTGCACCTGTTCAGGCAGAATGCGCTCAAGCAAAAGCGAGTCAATCGCGGATTCCGACAGAAAGAATGATGCCAGTAAAAGGCTGATCATTACCCCGACTATCAGATAAAGGAGGTTATTGCCGGTATTGATTGCGGCGAAACCCACGAAGAATATTAGAATAAGAAAACCCGCACCGGCCCTGGTGATCTGCACCCTGCGATTGAAGAACCATCCAGGAACAAAAAACCCAACCGGCCCCTTGCGCACACGGGAAAAGATGTCCGTGATTATTTCCTGGGCCATAATCTGCTTCTCAAAATCAGTATAACACCCTTGCATCTCCTTGACAATTGCACCTTAATCGTTTAAACAATTTGAAAGGGAGATAAGAGGGATAGCCCGGATCGAGCAAAGCATTTTTTATCCTGAAAGCGTGGCAGTGATCGGCGCCACTGCGAACCCGATGAAATTCGGCAATATATACCTCCGTGCTCTGCTGGAATTCGGATTCCCGGGGAAAATCTACCCGGTCAATCCCAAGGGCGGACACCTGCTCGGCATCCCGGTTTACCGCTCGCTTGATGAGATTCAATCCCGGATTGATCTCGCGTGCATCAGTGTGCCCGGGCCGCAGGTGCCGCAGATACTGAGGGAGTGCTTGCGTAAGGGGATAAAAGGAGCGCAGATTCTCTCCGCTGGTTTCCGTGAGGCAGGCGATGATGGCCGGAGACTGGAGCAGGAGCTTATAGAAATTTCCCGGCAGGGAATAAGGGTTGTCGGGCCGAACTGCTTCGGCATCTATTGCCCTCGTGCCGGAATCACCCTGATGCCCGGAGCAGAATTTTCCCGTAAGCCCGGGCCAGTGGGGTTCTTTTCACAGAGCGGCGGCGGCTCATGCGATGTGGCTTACATGGCTCAGGGCAGGGGCCTGGATTTCTCGGTAATGGTAAGTTACGGCAACGGCTGTGACATCGAGGCCGCGGAAATTCTGGATTACTTCCGCGATGATCCAGAAACCGGGTTCGTGGGGGCCTACCTGGAAGGGGTGCGTGATGCCAAGGAGTTCTTTCGCGCGCTCAAGGGTTGCGCCCGGAAAAAGCCTGTGGTTATCTACAAGGGCGGGCTTACAGAAATCGGACAGCGTGGAACCATGAGCCACACGGGTAGCATGGCCGGAACCCGTGCGGCATGGCAGGCCGCTATTCAGCAGGCAGGCGCTATCCCGGCTTACAGCGTCAAGGACCTGGTTGAATGCCTGATGACGCTCAAGACACTTGGAGAGTTCTCTGGTCAGCGCTTTGGCATCATGGCCGGTGGAGGAGCCAGGAATGTGGAGGCGCTGGATGCCGCGGACAAATACGGTTTCAAGGTGCCACGTATTCAGGAAGAAAGCGCCCGGAAGATAGCACAACTAATCCCTCCTGCCGGCGGCGTGCCCCAGAACCCTGTTGATCTGGCAAACCCCGCAGTCTCTCCCCCGATCATCTCCCGAATAATGGAAACCCTGGTTCAGGACAAAAAAATAGAAGCTCTCATGCTTTACCAGGCTGTCTTTTACTTTCTCAAGGATACTCAGCGGTTCCTCAAGAATCTACCCGGAGGCGAAGACCTGCGGCTTGAATATCATCCCGATCTGAGCCAGGCCGCTCTCTCGCTCAGGGAACAGACAGGCAAGCCCCTGGTTATGATAATGCCAGATATTGCCTCAGCGCCTGAATTCATTGAGACCGAAAAGGGAAGATGGGAGGCTAGAAGATATTACTGCGAACACGGAATACCTGTCTTTGATGATCCCGAGGCCGCCTTCTCAGTCCTCCGTCGAACCAGCAATTACTGGAGCAACAAAAAAGCTGAAAACCAGGAGTTAAATTCAAGGAATTAATTACTATTTGAAGGCTCTCAACCTACGGGCCTGCGACATAAAAGGGGGTTTTAGCCGTTGGCGGCTTTTTGCACCCAGAATTCCTCCATCCGGCCGGAGAGGTGGAGACA
>CAZOMR010000138.1:0-8791 GCA_964580655.1 uncultured bacterium | reverse complement strand
ATTCTCAAGAGGAGCCGTATATTTCACGGATAGTCACCATTTATGTCGCACACCCTTTCTTGACAGGTTAGTGGATATTGGTGTATATAATAAGTTACCCAGGAGGAAAAAATTTTTGGCTGATCAGGCCCCGAAACTTTTTTGCCCTAGTTGCGGAGAAAAGGTGGAATATTTTGTCATGCTTCAGGATGGTGATGAGATTTTCCACTGTTCGGTTTGCGGTTTAATTCTTCAGCCAGAAAAGCAGAAAGATCTGAAGATCAAGACCCTCCAGAGCGTGATAGCCGCGGAGGACAGCCAGATTTTGCTCAAGACGCTTTCGCAGATGCTTGTGGAAAAAAAGATTGCCAGGGATGTGGAGGCTTGCATAAACGGTGAGGATTTTATTACCAGGGTGATGGAGCGGAGCAAGAAGAACCTGCCTATCTCTCTTGCTATCCTGGATGTCGCAATGCCCATTCTCAATGGCATCAACGCGGCAGTGATATTCAGGGCCATTGAAAAGGGGGTTGGCAAAAAAGGCAAGACCCCGATTCTCTTCTTTACTTCCTATCGCTGTGATGATACCTTTAAGAAGGTGCTGAAATATTGCGCTCCGGCAAAATATATTAATAAAGGCACAGGGTCCTCTCCGGAAGAATTCGCGGAACGGCTTTATCAGGTGGTATCCCAGCTTTTAGGCGAACAATAGATCAAAAGGCATCACTCCTTTTCGGAACCGGGCTCGGGTGGTTTTTTTGAACCTGGCGGAGAGAAAATAATGATGACCGAGGGTCAGTTAAAGGAAATTCTGGAGAGCAATTCTCAGGATGTCGCGGCCCTGCGGGCTCTGGGGGAGCTTTATGGTCGTGAGGATCGCTTCCAGGACCAGGTGCATATACTCAAAGTAGAGGCCCAGGCGGTTCCGGACCCGGGTGAGAGGGCCTGGCTCACTTATTGCCGCGCTCAGCTTGAGTATGAAAAATTACAGGATTCAAAGCAGGCGCTTGCGAGTTATGCCTCGGTGCAGGGTGACGAGGCGTGGGAGCGGCTGGCCTTCTGCGCCAGGGACAGAATTCTCAGGGACAAGGGGGATATGGAAGGGCTGGCCGCGCTTTTGGCCGAGCGCCCTGGTTGGGCCAAAGGCGAGGAGCTGGATGCACAGATGTCCGAGCTTGCTCGTATCCTGGCTCACCGTCTAAATAGGCCGGAAGAGGCCCTGGAGATTCTGCGGGAGATACTGGGCCGCAGGCCGGATGATCTCTTTAGTGCGTTTTCTTTGATTCAGATTCTCGTCTCCTCTGGAGATTGGGAAGAAGTTGTCCGAATATACCGGCAACTGGTTGAGCTGGCCCGTGTCCGACAGGATTCAGTCCTTTCTGCGGCTTTGGCCTTTCGCCTGGGGCAGATTTATGAGGGACGACTAAATAGTCCGGAGCAGGCCCTGGAATGGTATCAAGCCGCGGCTGGTACCGAGCAACCCTCCGAGGCTGGAAAGCCTGCCGGGGTGGGGCTTTCCATGGTAGAGCTTCTTGAGTCCCGGGACCATGCCCCGAACCTGGCTGAGTGGATTTCACTCCTGATCCAGCAAAGCGCAGATGCGGACCCCGTGATGTTTGAGCTATATAGCTGGAAGCTGGCCCGACTTCAGGAAGCGGATATCGAGAAGTCCGAGGGGTCAGGACAGGAGCAAGCCGAGAAGACCCTGGAGGGACTCCTTGAGAAGAAGCCGGATCACATTTTAGGTCTGCTCGCCCTGCAGAGAATGTATACTGATAGCGGGGATAAGGAAAAGCTTGCGCGGGTCAAAGCCGGCCTGAAGGAAATCATGGTAGAGCCCCGACTGAGGCTTCATTACCTGGACGCTCTTGCCCGAATTGCGTTTGATGATCTGGACAAACCCGACCAGGCATGGGAATATGCGGAGCAAGCCCGCCAACTAGCTCCCGAGCGAATCGGTCCGCTCAAGTTTTTGCAATATCTTTGTTATCGAAAACAGGATTGGACAGGCCTGGTCGCGCTGGTGGATGAGGAGATTGATAAGACCGGAGACCCCCGTGAGCTCCAGGGCCTTTATTTCTGGAGGGCGGAAGTGGCTGGCTACGGTCTCCGGAATCCGGACATGGCACTGGAAAGTTTTCGGCAGACTCTGGAGATTCCTCCCAGCCAGCTTCCGGCCCTGAAGGGCCTTGAGCGCCTTTATCGCGAGAAAGGGGACTGGGAGAACCTGATACGGGTCATCACCGCGCTGGCCCGGCTTTTGACGGAGAAAGAATATAAGGTTCACTACTCGCTCTTGATAGCGGGTCTCTGGGAAGAAAAGCTCAATAGGGATGACCTTGCCTTTAACGCATACAGCGAGGTGCTGAAAGAGGCCCCGGAAAATTGCGATGCCCTTTTTGGCCTGGCTCGTATCTGCCGGCGCCAGCGCGCCTGGGATAACTTCATCGCTGTAAAGCAACGGCTCATTGACATCATCAATGAGGTGCCACTGCGCCATGCTCTGGTCTTTGAGCTGGCCGAGATACATGAAAGGGAATTCGGACAGATTGAAAAGGCAAGGGACTTGTTTCAATCGCTCACATCATTGTGGCCGGAGAATGCCTTGGCTTACGAGGAGCTTCGCAGGCAGAGCTTCAAGGAGCGCAGGTTTTCAGAATACTTTCAGCACCTGAAGGAGTTGGAGGAAAGAGCGGACACGCCGGAATGGAAAGCCGCGTTCATGATGCGCTCAGCGCTTGTACAGGAGGCCTGGCTGGGTGAGCTCGGCCCGGCTCGCTCCGAATACGAGAGAGCCTTCGGCATTCTGGCAAATCCAGTGCTATTTCTTCCTTTGCTCGAACTTGCCCAGATTCAGAATGACTGGGAAAGATATAGCGAGCTTGCGCAGGAATTCTCTCCGCGGTTCCACACGGAGGTTCAGTCCGCTCTTGTCTGGCACATAGCTCAAGTCATGAGTGAAAACCTGTCATCCGGCACGGCCAGCCTTCTTCCCCTTTTGAGCAAAGCGCACGAGCTTTCTCCTGAGCAAAATGTGCCGACACGGGCACTGGGCCAGGCCCTGTTTTCAGAGCAGAATTATTCGGACCTCCTGGAACTGCTTGAAAAGGAACTCGGCCGCAGGACCGGGCCCGCCTTGCTTGAGCTCCGGCTTGATCGGGCTGAGATACTCGCGAAGAAGCATGGTGATGAAAACGCGGCCATCCAGGAATACCTCTCTATCCTGCAAGAGACCGGGGATCGAGCGGACATACTTCGTATCCTTGAGAACCTCTATGAGCGGAAGGAAAACTGGACAGAACTGATACGGATCATTCTTAAAGAGGTTTCGCTGAGAGAGGACACCTCGCTTTTGATCTCGCTCTATTTTCGACTTGCGCGGCTTTACGAGGAAAAGTTTTCGGCTCACGATCAGGCGATCAAGGCATATCAGGCGGTCCAAAAGCTCAAGCCGGATCACCTCAAGAGTCTGCGCGAGCTGGCCCGGCTATTCGAGAAAACCGAGGATTGGCAGGAATTGGTCAAAACGCTGGAATCTGAGATTCCGCTTTTGCAAGTCAGCTCAGAGCAGGTCGAGCTCTACAGTAGAGCCGCGAAGGTATATGATGAAAAGCTGGGCCAGGTGGAGCAGGCGCTTGAGTCTTTGCAAAAAGCGCTTGAGCTGGACCCCTCCCGGGAAGAGACCCTTCATGAGCTTGAGCGGATATACGAGCGCGAGGAGAGGCACGGGGACCTGATTGAGGTGCTTGAGAAACAGATCGCCTTGAATCCCGGGCCCGATATTCTTGCTGAAATTTATTCCAGGATAGCCGCGCTCTGGGAGGATAAGCTTGAGGATGATGCGAAGGCTATTGAGAGCTATCTTCAGGTGCGCGAGCTCAAGCCCCAGGATGAGCCAACCTTGCGTGCCCTTGAACGGCTGTTTGAGCGGGAGGGACGATGGGAAGAGTTGGTTGATACCCTGGAGCGGCTTTCCGAGCTTGTAACTGATCCGTTAAAGCGAACTGAATTCTATCTTCGAATCGGCTCGCTATGGGAAAATAAGCTGGATATGCCGGAGCCTGCGATTCAGAGCCTTCGCAGGGTGCTGGAAGTGGAGCCTCGGCAGGTTGAGGCCCTCCGGGCTCTGGATAGGCTGTATCAGCGGACCGGGAATTATTCTGCTCTTGTGGAGGTTCTGCTCAGTCTGGTGGAAGCCATTTCGGAGGATGTGCCACAAACGGTGGAACTCTTGCTCCGGGTGGGCAGGATTCAGGAGGACCAGTTTCAGAACGATGACCAGGCATTGGCCGCTTATGGAGATGCCATGGCCAGGGATTCCTCGCTTCTGGCGCCGATCCGTGCCGCGAGAGCCATCCACGAGCGACGCGGCGAATGGAAGGATGTGATAGGTCTCTGGGACAAGGAAGAGCCACTGGTTCCGGAGCCGGATGACAAAAAGCAGATTTTCTTCACTATCGGGGACATCCTGGAGCATCGGCTTGACAAGCGCGACGAGGCCACGGTGCGCTACGAGAAGGCGCTTGAGCTTGATGCGGAATATTTGCCTGCGGTCAAACCCCTGGCAGAGATTTATTTTGATGCCGGAGCATGGGAAAAGGCAAGGCCTTTATATGAAATCTGGTCCGGGCAGGCACAAGCAGAGAGCGTGGATAAAGGCGCGGAAATATTTTACCGCCAAGGCTGGATATGCGAAAAGCTCCAGGATGTGGAGGATGCCCTGCTCAAATATCACCGCTCCGCGGAGATCAAGCCTGTTTACCTTTCTCCTCTTTTGCGGCTCAGCGAGATATATTTTATGCAGGAGAATTATAGCCAGGCCGAGCATTACTATGAGCGGGTGCTGGAGCTTGAGCGAGAGACGCGGGACACGGAGCGGATTTTTGATGTGCTCCAGCGTCTGGGCGAGATCGAGGTCAAACTTAAAAAGCAGGATGCGGCCATCGGGCGGTATGAGGATGCCCTGGCACTCCGTCCCGATGATTACCATACATTGAGGGCTTTGATCCCGCTTTATTTTGCCAGGCAAGATTGGACCAAGCTACTCTCCACACATGACCAGGCCATCCGCAATGCCCCGGAGCCTGATCTGATTGCCTCCGGCCTGGTTGAGAAGGGGGAGGTGTTAGAGGAGCATCTCAGCCAGGTTGAAAGTGCGACCGCGCATTACCAGAAGGCGGTGGAGATCAAGTCGGATTATCTGCCAGGGTGGGAGCATCTCGGCGAGGTATATATTCGCCAGAAAAAGTGGCAGGATGCGACAGGCGCCCTGGAGCGGCTGGTTGAACTTGATGAGGATACTGGAAAGCGGACGGAATATAATTACAGGCTGGGCAAGATTTATCAGGAGAGCTTTAGTGATCTTGATAAGGCGCGGAGTTATTTCGAGGATGCGCTTAAGTTGAACGAGACCCACATTCCCTCTATAGAGGCGATCGGGTCCATTTACCTCCGACAGAAAGAGTGGGAAAAATACCTTGACATCACTCATCGCTTCGTAAAGTTGATGCCGGCAGAGGACCAGGAAAAGGCGATTCCCTTGTATATGAAGATGGGAGAGGTGTATCGTGATTTTCTTGAACAAAAGGAAAAGGCGATCATAGAATTTCAGAATGTAACCCGCATAGTGCCTGACCACGAGGATGCCCGTTCCGCTCTTGCCGCGCTCTACATATCGGACAAGAATTTCTACAACAACGCGATCAAGGAGAACCTGATTCTATTACGCCAGAACCCCTTCCGGATTCAGTCCTACCGGGACCTGGGCAAGATATTTGAGGGGCTCAATCGTCTCGATGAGGTTTACTGTGTTTACTCGGTGCTGGATGTGCTCAAGTCCCTGAATCCGCAGGAGCAGATGTTCTTCGAGGCGCATCAGCCGCAGGTGGTCAAGGAATCCAAACGCGGTCTTAACGAGGAATCCCATGAGAAGATACTGATCCATCCGGATGAGCGCGGGCCTTTGCATGACATGCTGGTGCTTATGGGCGACTACCTTGAAAGAATATTTCCACCGGAACTCGAAAAGCTGGGCGCCAAGAAGACCTTCAAGGTACAGCCAGAGAGCACTGCGCCCATCAAGAAGCTGGTGGATGAACTGGCGGGTAATCTGGGACTGACTGAATACGACCTGTATCTGGTGCCGACCTCCATGGAGCCGAAAGTGGCAAATACAAATCCTCCGTCCCTGATCATCAACCAGGAGTGGTTCAATCGCTTTCGTCCGGAAGAACGGAGGTTCTTGCTCGGCCGCTGGATAGAGCATCTGAAAGGGCGCCATGCCCTGGTCATGAACTTCTCCCCGGAAAAAGTGGTGCGGACCATGTTTCTCCTGGCCAAGTTGTATAAGCCCGATATACATGTTCCGGGCCTGAGTGATAGTGAAGCTCAGTCAGAGATGAAAACCTTGAAGCGGGCTGTGCCACGCAAGATTCGAAACCAGATGGAGAAAGCGGCAGTGGGGTTTGCTGTTGAAGGCGTGAAGGCGGATGTCACCAAGTGGCTGGAGGGAATTAACCACACCGCGAACAGGGCAGGGCTTCTCGTTACCAACAACCTGCCAGCATCAATCTCTGCGGTGATGAAGACCCATCCAAAATTCAAGAGCATGAGATTCGAGGATCTGGGAGACCCCATTCCGATTCTGGAACAAAGCGAGGAAGTGGTGGAGATGCTCATGTTCTCGATCAGCGACTCCTACTTCACTCTGCGCCGCCGTGCTGGCTTTTCCCTGCTTTCCATCTGAATTGATCCATGCCTCGAGCGACCCGGCTTCTTTTTTTTCTCGCCTTCGCCTTCATGATTTTTTTCTTATACCGGCCCGGCATGTCCTCGCCATTCGTGTACGACGATCTTGTTACTATCGTTTATAACTCTCATGTTCATGACAAAAGTCCGATACGGGCCATGGCCCAAAATCCCTTTCGGTCTATTGTCTACCTGACCTATGATCTCCAGTATCATCTCGCCCTTGATCCGGACAGGGCAAAGCCCAGGCCAGGCCCTTTTCACCTCTTTAACCTGGCTCTGCATTTCATAAACGGCATTTTGCTTTTTCTCTTGATAGGTCGTCTCGCCCGTGGATCAAAGCTTCTTCCATTCGCGGCCACAGCCATTTTCTGGGTCCACCCGCTTTGCACTGAATCTGTCAACTTCATCTCCGCGCGTTTTACCCTCATGGCGTCATTATTTTACCTGGCCGCAGTCTATTTTTATCTTGACCCGCAAACCAGAAAGCTACCCTCATTTCTCTTCTGGCTCTGCTTTCTTTTGGGACTGGCCTGCAAAGAGACCGTGGCCACCTTGCCACTCTCATTAGCACTCTTAAACCATGTGCAGAAGCGACCGCAAAGATGGATCATTCCATCATTCCTGTTAATCGCTTTATATATAGTGCTTCGGCTTAACTGGCCGATCATCCTGTCCTCTCACGAGGATGGCCGGCTAGGACCCATGACATATTTTCTCACACAGAATATCTACCTATGGCTTTACGGCTTAAAGGGCTTCTTTCCTTTTCACTTGAACTTTGATTACCATAATCATTATTCCTTCCCCTGCCTGATCCCTTTTTTCATTATAAATATCGGGCTTGTCCTCCTTTTGCTCCGGGCCGCGTACAAGAGGTCCTTCTGGGCCGCCATTCCTCTGTTTTTCCTGATCCTGCTTCTTCCCACATCTTCATTTATCCCGCTTGATGATCCTTTCCGGGAATCACGCGCCTATCTTCCCACCATGGTGACCTCGGGTGTGCTTGCCAGGCTTTTTTCCAGTTCCGAAAATTCGAGGATAAGGAAAAAAATCACTTACCTCATCATCTTTCTTTCAGTGCTTGTGATCCTTTGTGGTATAACCCGGGATCGAAACAGGGTCTGGGAGAGTCCCGCATTACTCTGGAGGGATGCTGTAACCAAGTCCCCGCTAAAGCATCGCCCGGTCTATAACTATGCCAATGCTCTTCGCAGGAACCTGCGTCTGGAATCCGCTCTCATTTACTATCAGCGCGCACACAAGCTGGACCCTGATCATCTCAACACAATTCGTAATATTGACCTTGTGAAAAAGGCTTTGGCTAGCCCGGAGCTTGAGAAATGGAAGGCCCATCTCAGATCAAAAGCTCCCTGAAGAATTGAACCACTGCCCCGGCCATTTCATCTTCTCTGCCCAGGTAAAAATGATCCGCTCTCATTTCACCAGCTTCTCCATACGCGCCTGGTATTTCCACAGGGTTTCCTCTACTGGCGCATGGTCGAATACGATCTCCTGGTAGGCCTGAATCCATATCCGAGATATTTCCGCGAAATTTTTTCGCACCGGCAGGGCAACCCCCTGTTGTGCTGAATCCATGAATCCTTTCCATACCTCGCTTTTCAACTTGTCATCCATGGGCCAGGCCATACCGCGGACCGGGAGCCAGTTAAGTTCCCGGAAAAGGCGGCCCTGCACCGCGATGGTGGTCAAAAAGCGCATACATCTGGCCGCATCTTTCGGATGCCGGGAACTATGCGGGATAGCAAGGTAGCTTGCAGTTACTGCCACATGCGATGACCTGGGACCCTTTGGCAGGACCGCGGTGCAATTGGGAAAAGGCATTACGCCAGCCAGGAGCATTTTTCTTACCTGCTCCGGGCCGTTGAAATGAAGATATATGTCCTCACTCGCCTGGGCCTCGGTCAGGGAATTTTCCTGATAAGCCCGCGAGGACATGTTGATCGCCCCTGCCAGTTTTTGGATGAAGTAGAAGGTCTCGCGTGTCAGGGGATGAGAGAGCTGATAGGGGTCTCCGCCTGCCTGCCAGACCCAGGAGATCAGA
>CAZOMR010000137.1:0-8853 GCA_964580655.1 uncultured bacterium | reverse complement strand
CGTACTCACTTAAAAAAAGCGGGGGTACTCCAATTCCCGCTGAACCAGGACATGACTGGCAAGCCAATGAATTCTAAAACGAGCGAGAACAGCAATACTAGTCATAAAAATTTCAAACAATCTTTGAAGCTAATGATTATGGACCTGGGCGCTTTACTGATTGCCCTAATCGGCGTAGTCATATTCTTCACAGGCGTGTTTTTATTGTTCACGGCAGCAATATATAAAGGCCTCGCTATTGCTCTTGTCGGAGTTGGAATATTTATCTTTTCAGTCCTGGTTTCACGCCGCGTCAGATCCAGCCGCAAGGCTGAGAGAGCTGTTTCTCCGGATAGCGAATACAGCCACAATTTGGAGGTCGGGCCGGACGCCCCAATTTCAGCTCACCGGGTGGCTCTCGAAAAGAGCGGCGGGGTCTTCGAGTGGGTAAAGATTATTGTTCCGCCGCTCCTGCTCCTTCCGTTATTCAAAATTCCCGTGGATATGATTACAGCCGTCT
This sequence comes from uncultured bacterium, assembly GCA_964580655.1. Taxonomy (GTDB): domain Bacteria; phylum RBG-13-61-14; class RBG-13-61-14; order RBG-13-61-14; family CAZOMR01; genus CAZOMR01. The sequence continues at coordinate 8,354 of CAZOMR010000137.1, read as the reverse complement.
TCTGGGGTGCCGGGGCCATCGCTTTCATCGTTTCTGTCGTGCATCTCTTTGCATGGGGCGGCAATAAACTTTACTTCATGGCAAGGGGAAAGGGAGATGAGTACCGCCTGGGAAAGAAACTGGTGCGTCCGGCTATGGTCATAATACTCTTCATATTGCCGGTCTACACTTCAGTTGCCTCCAAAGGCGCGGCGGTAGACTACATAAAAAAAACCGCGGCCAAGGTCCAGAAAGAGTGTATTGAACGGGGAAAGTGCCCCGCCAGCATCAAGGAGTGGACCTCGAAGGGAAATCCCAACCGCATGCGTTACGTCAAGTACGGGAGGACACACAACATCGGGTATAAAGCCTCAGAGGATGCGACCGCCTTCGAGATATACAGAAGATTTAACATTGACCATGTATTCGTGGCCAGAGGAGGCGTGGACAAGGAGCTTTCGTTTATCAGGATAGACAACGGAACCGAGTATCCACAGGATGATTAAAGACCCGCCTGATGGACGGAGACAAAGTGTGAGTGAGGTTGCCGCACTCACTTAACAAAAGCGGGCATACTCTATTTCCCGCTGAACCAAGACAGCTGGCTGTGGGCATCATCTTGCTAATCGTTCCCGGTCTGATAGGTGGACAAATTCAGGGTGGAGCTATAATTATTGGAGTTATAGACATTCTTGTTATTATCGGAATTGGTCTTATCATTCTGTCCGCGGTTGGAAAAAGAAAACCAGAGCAGAATACATCAAGTGATAATATTTCAAAACCATCTACCAATTCATTATGATCTTCATCATCTCCAATCTCTTCAGTTGATTTCTTAGATCCCCCTACCCGTAGCGGGGATCCATCTCCCTCCCAAGAAGCCGTTAGCGATGAAATACAAATAATTTTCAGTGAGTTTTGCAAAGGAAATTATGATTATGAAGATAGAAAAGAAGGGATGCAATTTATTGACGAGGAGATATCCATTAAACCTTCCGCGGAGCTTTATGCCATGAGAGCATTTGTAAGACTTTTCTCTATTGTTTTAGAGCCATGGAAATTAATTGAAAGCGATGTGGATAGCGCTTTATTGACATCTGCATAAGTAATGTTATATAATAAGAGCATCCCGATAAGGAGGATGCTTTTATGCGACCATACGGAAGTGCGAAGCAGTTGGAGAGGCGGCGGCGGAAGGCGATGAAGCTTTTGGAGGAGGGGCTGTCGCTGAATGAAGTGGGGCGCAGGATTGGTGCGGCCCCAATTTCCATTTCCAACTGAGGCAGGACAACCCATCCTCCGCCCCGCTGGGGCTTTGGAGGGCAAGCATCAGCATTATGTCTTAATCTTTAACTTTATACTTTCTTCTTTGCGCTCTCTGCGTCTGCTCCGCATCTGTAGGACCCTACGGGTCTGGAGGATTTGCGGTTAGCGTGGTGGTTTTTTCTGATCCTGGTTGTTTTTCTGGATCAGTTTGTCCAGGTATTGGATGACTGTATGATGTCCCCAGTCCGCGGCGCCGATTATATGGTTATCCACGGTTCCGTCCGGTGCAATGATGTAGGTAACAGGCAGTCCGAACACGCCGTATTGACTGTGTGCCTGGTAGCTCTTGTCAAGGTAGACAGGGATGTCCAGGTCTGAATGCTCAAGCAGGGACTTTATAACTTTCCTTGAATCAGTTGTTATTGCCATGAGTTGAAAAGGCTTTCCTGACATTTTTTGAGCCAGCCTTGAAAGGCCCTCCATCTCGATCAGGCAGGGCGCACATGTCGCTGACCAGAAGTTGATCACCACCACCTTGCCCTTGAATTCAGAGAGCCTGACCTGCCTCCCGGAGAGGTCCTCTACTGCGAAATCAGGGGCCTGGGCTTTATCCTGAGGCGGAGCACCTCTCACCAGGGTTGAAAGATTCGGCAGGGGCTTGCGCCCTGGTCCGGGATTGCGCTCTGTGCCGAGGTAGACCAGGGCCGCGGCGCAAGCCACGACAACCGCTATCAGGAATATCTTCCAGGCCTTTGCAGACCCGGCCTGACCTTCTTTTTGGCCTTCCATGTCTCTCCCTTACTCAACGATAATAGTTCATCGGGTTTACTGCCCTTTTTCCAACCCTGACCTCGAAATGCAGATGCGGGCCAGTGGCCCGGCCTGTCTGGCCGACCTCCGCTATCTTCTGCCCGCGTTTGACTATTCTTCCGGCCTTGACAAGGTTGCGCTTGTTATGTGCATAGACCGTACTCAGGTTTCCCGCGTGCTTTATCACTATCATGTTGCCATAGCCCCGGATGGTGTTATCGCTGTAAGTAACCTTGCCGTCAGCCGCGGCCAGGACAGGTGTTCCTTGCTTGGCGGAGATGTCAATTCCCTCGTGCATGCGGCCGTTGCGCATGCCGAACCGCGAGTATAACTTGCCACCCGGCACAGGCCAGAGAATTTTCTTGGGCGCAGACCCCCGGGATGGCAAGGGGGAAGAGCCTTTATTCGTAGGCTTTCGCATCACCATCGGAGCATGCGATACAAGGCCAGGGACCGGCTCTACCTTGAGCTCCTTTTTAGCTCCTGGAATGAATATCTCCTGTCCAACCTTGATCCGGGTGGGATCATCAAGGCCGTTGACTCGCGCCACATCCTGCATGTCCACGCCATAAGCCTTGCAGATACGCCAGAGGGTCTGACCCCGCTCCACCGTGTGATAGACGCCTTTTCTCTTTTTCAAGCGAGCCACCTGGGAAACTTCAGGGGCCGCTTTTTCGGAAGGCGGGTTTTCAGGAGGAGGCTCCCTCACCTCCCTGCCTGTCTCCTTCTCCACGCAGGATAGTGATACCAGGATCAAGAGCCCCAGAACAAGGCTTAAGAATTTTCCTTTCACAGCTCGCCCGGTCTTCAGCATTTTCCTGAAATGTTTTTCTCTTTCAAGGAGACAGCGGCTATTGCCTTTGCCACCGCATCCTTTGCATCCCTGGCCCGGATCAGGTCCTCTCCCAATTCCCATGTATTGATCCCGATCACGGGCTTTCCGATCTTCAGGGCCAGCGCTATCTCGGAGAGCGTGCCGTAGGCCCCCGGCAAAGCAATGACTGCGTCCGCGGTTCTGACTATTACAAGGTTCCGGCTCAGGCTCAAGCCGGTGACAATCGGAACCTGGATGTAAGGATTGGCATCGCTCTTTTCAAACCCGGGAAGGATACCGATGGTAAGTGCTCCCGCTTCTCTTGCACCCCTGGCCGCGGCCTCCATGACTCCTCCCAGTCCGCCGCACACCAGGGCCGCGCCGCGCAGACCTATCTCACGGCCTAATTCCTCTGCCAGACCACATGTATCCTCATCACAAGAGCCAGCCCCGCAAACCGCTATATATATCATGGCCTATTTCATCCCTCTGGCATCATCCATGATCTTCACCAGCCGACCCTCCATGAACCGGAAAGAATGGCGCTCGCGAGATGTCTGCACATCCTGGTTCCGAGCCCTTCCTTTTCCCTCAAACCGGACATCCTTTCGCGTTATCTGGACCACCAGTCCCGAATCCTCACCTCCCGCTTCAGCAAAGAGCTCGAACTCCGCCTCCCCTACTATGTCATGATCCGGTCCGAGATGCCTCAGGCGTGGATAGCTCATGGCCCAATCCTGGACCAGTTCTCCCCCCGCAGACACATGATAGAGCGCCAATAGCCCGTCAGTGCAGGGCATATCCTCCAGACCCTCCGGCGGCTCGACGCAAGCTGTGAAGAAGGATAGCGCAATCACACTTCCTTTAGATCCTTCGGACACGCCATTTTCTAGATTGATGACCTCTATCAAAGGTTCCCCGTGATGAAAAGGCAGGAGCTCTTCATATCCCGGGATATGAACCGCTTTTTTGGCCAGATTTTCTCCTGATGAATTATTCAACTTAAGGTAATAATCCAGCCCCTGATCCCCTTTCTCGCCCTCCTGGGAATAGAAGAGAATCTCTACCGATCCTATATGGTCCAATTGCGCCTGCGTGCTTAAATTGATAGTGCCTTCTGGCAGGATGTATTTGATGAGGACAAACCCGCCGACTAACGCCACTGCAAAGGCTACTGCGAGAATATTCAGGTACTTGTCTATTGCATTCTTTATCGGCATCTTGAACACGCGTTCAGAGAGGAAGTCTCCGAAGTAGCAAAACAGGGCTTCCATGAAGAAGCGGATAGAGCGGCTTATGATCGAGCCGAGCACAAACAGCCCAAAGTTGGCCTCCATCACCCCTGCGGCGATTGTGAACACCTTGTAAGGAAGCGGAGTGAGCCCTGCGAGAAATGTTACTGCCAGGACATTGCGATCATACCATTCCCTGAAGATGTAGTATTGATCCATGAGGTTATAGAACTGGATGATCCGTATACCGACCGACTCCCAGAGGAACAGCCCGATGATGTATCCGAGCATTCCTCCGAGGATAGAGGTTACCACGGTGATCCCGGCATAGCGAAAGGCTTTTTTGGGCCTGGAGATGGCAAGCGGAACAAGAAGCACATCCGGCGGAATCGGGAAGAAGCTGGACTCGATGAAGGACAGAAATCCGAGCATGGGCTCTCCGTAAGGCGTCTCGGCCCAGTGCAGAACCCATTCATAAAGACGGCGCAACCAGCGAAACAGAAGGATGTCTGTTAGTATCCTCGCAGGCCGGGACCTTGCCTTGCTACCAGCCATGTTCCCCGATCAGTTCCACAAAGCGAAATAATCCGTGGGACTCGCGTCGAAAATCATTGCCCTCGCGAATGATGCGAATCATGGTCTGGGTATAGTGCTCCCCGACAGGGATCACCATCCGGCCCCGGTCCGCAAGCTGTTCGACCAGAGGCTTCGGCACATCCGGCGCGCCAGCAGTTACAATGATACCCTCAAAGAGCCCGTGATCCTTCCACCCTTTCGTGCCGTCCCCCTCACGAAGCTCTATATTCGTATAACCCATCTCTTTCAGGATCGCACGCGCCCTTTCCAATAACCCCGGAACCCGCTCCACGGAATAGACCTTCTTCGCAAGCTCTGCAAGGATCGCGGTCTGATAGCCTGAACCGGTGCCGATCTCAAGCAATTCATCATCCGGGCCCATGGCAAGTAGTTCGGTCATCCTGGCCACTGTGTAAGGCTGGGAAATGGTCTGGCCGAACCCGATAGGCAGGGGTGAATCATCGTAAGCCTGCTCAAGGAATCCCTCGGAGACAAACCTGTGACGAGGCACCCTGCGAAACGCGCGAAGCACTCTCGGGTCCTTGATACCACGCGAAGACAACTGCGTGCGCACCATCCGCTCTCGACGTCCCTCGTAGTCCATTCCCGCTCAAAGATCAAGACCACTTAAGCCCTGAAGCGCCTCCCGGTAGGTAATGTCAAGACCAAAGGGCGTGACAGAAATGTGGCCTTTCTCCACCGTCTCTATGTCGGAATTAGCAAGAGGCTCCCGGCCTATCACCTCGCCTCCGATCCAGTAACATTTGTCTCCCCGCGGGTCAGTGCCCTCCAGTATGTTGCCGCGGTAAATCCGCACCCCCTGGCATGTAAAACAAGGTGCCAGGATTTTATCCTCGGGCAAGCCCGGGACATTAATGTTGAAGAAGGTGCGTGCGGGAAGGCTGTTCCTTTTCATGAATTCAATAAACCTCAATGCGAAACGCGCGGAGGGCTGAAAATCGAGCGGGGTTTCTTCGGGAAACTCATCCCGGAGCTCCAAAGAGATAGCGAATGAGGGTATTCCCAGCATCATGCCCTCTCTAGCCCCCCCAACAGTGCCGGAGTAAAACACATCCCAGCCCAGGTTCGCACCGCGGTTGATACCCGAGACGACCAGGTCGGGCCGGCGATCAAGCAGTTTATGCACCGCAAGGTGGACGCAGTCTACAGAGGTGCCGGTCACCATCCAGCGGCGCGGCCCGAGCTCCTTTACACTCAGCGGCCGATGAAATGTGATGGCGTGACTCGTAGCGCTTTGCTCACGGTCTGGCGCCACTATCGCCACATCCCCGATCTCCGACAGGCTATCAGCAAGAGCCTTGAGGCCCTCTGCTTCGACCCCGTCATCATTAGTAATCAGGATTTGCAAAAACTTTCCTTTATCCCGAATCCTTTCCTATTTTAAACTCCACCCCGTGCAGAGTCAAGCTACGCGAGCACCCTGAATAACTCAAGACCACTCATACGACCCCCTCTGAAATGAAAAACCACAGGAGAGCAAGAACATCTTATTTGACCTCTTTATCATTATGTCCTACAATTCAGTAGGATTTCATTTATCAGAATACACCTTAGTGTTCTTGATTGATGAGGGTATTATGGAAAAGCGGGGCACAAAACCGGGGGTCGGTCGTGGGTTTGAGGAGCTTTCCCTTCTTTTCGAGATCAGCCAGACCCTTGATCGGAGCATGGACCTTCGCGATGAATTCGGCCATCTTCTTAAGTTGATAGCCAACCGCATGGGTATGGTGCGCGGGACTCTGACCTTGCTTAATCGAGAGACGGGCGAGATCTCTATAGATGAGGCATACGGCCTTTCGGCAAGACAACAGGAGCGCGGGAGGTACAGGCTGGGCGAGGGGGTTACCGGCAAGGTGGTGCAGACTGGCCAGCCGGTTGTTGTGCCGCGCATCTCGGAAGAGCCATTATTTCTTGACCGCACTGGTGCGCGGAAGGGTCTGCGCAAGGAGGACATATCCTTTATCTGCGTTCCGATCAAGCTTGGCAACGAGGTAATTGGTGCACTCAGCGCGGACCGGTTGTTTGACGAGGCTGTATCTTTCAGGGAGGATGTCCGGCTTTTGTCAATCATTGCCTCCATGATCGCGCACGCGGTTCGCCTGCGGCAGTCAGCCCAGGAGGAGCGCCAGCGACTATTGGAGGAAAACATTCGATTGCAGGATGAGTTGAAGGACCGGTTCAAGCCTTCGAACATCATCGGGAACTCCAAGGAGATGCAACCGGTGTATGACCTGATCGCCCAGGTTTCCAGGAGCGATGCCACGGTTTTGATCCGGGGGGAGAGCGGGACAGGCAAGGAGCTCGTGGCTTACGCGATCCATTTCAACAGTCCCCGCGCCGCAAAGCCGTTCATCAAGGTAAACTGCGCGGCCCTGCCTGAGACCATTCTGGAGAGCGAGCTTTTCGGACACGAAAAGGGAGCCTTCACCGGTGCGATCTCCCAGCGCAAGGGGCGCTTTGAGCTGGCCAGCGGGGGCACCATATTCCTTGACGAGGTCGGGGATTTCTCAGGCGCAACACAGATAAAGATGCTACGAGTCCTTCAGGAAAAGGAGTTCGAGCGGGTCGGCGGAATCTCCACGATCAAGGGGGATGTGAGGATAATCGCGGCCACCAACCGGAATCTGGAGGACTTGATCGAGCAAGGAAAGTTCAGGCAGGACCTATATTACCGGCTCAATGTTTTCCCCATTCTCATTCCGCCTCTGCGAGAGCGCAAGGCGGACATACTCTTGCTTGCCGACTTCTTTGTGGAGAAATACTCCATGGCCAACTTCAAGAACATCCGCCGTATCTCCACGCCCGCAATTGATATGCTGATAGCCTACCACTGGCCCGGAAATGTGCGCGAGCTTGAGAATGTCATCGAGCGCGCTGTGCTTCTGAGCAACGATGATGTCATCCACGGGCACCACCTTCCGCCCACGCTTCAGACCGCTGAAGCAAGCGGAACAACCCAGTCCGAAACCCTGCGGGCTACACTGGACAATGTCGAGCGGGAACTCATCCTTGACGCGCTCAAGTCCTCTCGCGGCAACATGGCAAAGGCCGCAAGAGCTCTCGGAATAACTGAAAGAGTCATGGGCCTCCGTATCAAAAAACACGGCATAAACCTTCTACGCTTTCGCACAATGAGGTAACCAGCTTCCTCTCTGGGGCACAGGGCCTCGCCGCTTGCCCTACATAGCCCCAGCAGGAGGGGGAATGTGCGCTTCTCTCCTTCTACTTTCTCGCGCTAACCCCCCGTTTTCTCACAATTGAGAAATTCTCGGTTTTAGAACTCTCCGGATATGCAATATGAAGAACTAACTCTTTAAGATCGTTAGAAATTTCAGCTTATAAAGCACGGCACGAACATTGCATTTTTCAATCACAATATCCTGGACTAATAGCGAAATAATTCTATTAAGAGTTATATAACCTAATTCTACCAGGAATACCTGGGGCAGCGTCCCAGAGGTGGGTGGAAATTTGAGCAGAGTGGATGTATCCTACCAAAAAACAATATCTTTTAAGGGGGGTGGAGATGCCCCGGAAAGGAGGATACATCTATTATAGATACTAGCACAAGAAGGAATGATTTGGCAAGTGAGGAATTGGGTTTGGGTGTGCGACATAAATGGTGGTCAAGTGGCCCTGGGATTTCCAAAAGTTGT
>CAZOMR010000136.1:0-8961 GCA_964580655.1 uncultured bacterium | reverse complement strand
TAGTTTTCTCAAGAATTTATCACTTTCCAAACAAAGATCACGATTCTCGCAACTCCTGGCATACTCTAAAAATATCATAGTCCTGAATAGTTTGCAACATTAAAATAGGTAACAGCCCCTAATTTCTAAATGTGCGCGATCAATCGCGCCCCTACTTGACCATGAAATGAGCAGTGATATATTTAGTGATTGATGGGACTTGGTCCGCAGACTCGGTTCACCATGTGCTCGCTTTATTCGCGGGATGAGGGGGCCATGTGCGCTTGCTTCCTTTCCGCGCTCAAGCCCGGGCTAATAACATTGGAGCGGGCACTGTGTTTCTTTCGTCTCAGGATATGCCGCCCAGAAACAGGGCCGCAAGCAAAAGGGGCCGGGGATATGATCATCGGTAAATGGCTTTCCGAGCTGGACCTTCAGCCAAGGATCATCGTGCACAACCCGACCGGGCTTCCGCCTTTGGTCCGGGCCGCTGAGAGTAATGGAAAGCTCTTAATACATCTGCTTAACCCGAATTACGATTACCTGAATGATGTTTTTCAGATGGTCGAGAATGCAGAGCTTGTGCTGGAAAAAAATTTCCGCGATCAGGCTTGAGGCGATCAGAGGTAAACCGGTTAGAGCAAAGGATGAATCCGGGGGAATTGATTTTCTCAATCAGTAAGCTAGAATGTTCTAAAGGCTCAAGCTCAAGCCAAGGGAGGCGCACTTGAAGGAAGCGAAATACTGGGTAAAAGAAGATGACATGATGGTTCAGTGCCAGCTCTGCCCGCACATGTGCGTGATCAAGCCGGGAGCAGAGGGAATCTGCAAGAACAAGAAGAACATTGACGGCATACTCTATGCCCACCGTTATGGCGAGGCCAGCGCTATCGCGATGGACCCGATTGAGAAAAAACCTCTCTATCACTTTTATCCTGGCCGCAATATCCTTTCCATCGGCACAGTGGGCTGTAATTTCGCCTGCATGTTCTGCCAGAACTATCACCTGGTCGAGGCACGGGTCGCGACAGACAGGGTTGAGCCGGAGGACCTTGTGAATGCGGCAAAGCGGCACGGCGGAGTAGGCCTGGCCTATACCTACAACGAGCCATACATCAGCTATGAATATATCCTGGACACGGCTCGCCTGATCAGGGATGCGGGGCTAAAGAATGTGCTTGTCACGAATGGCTTTTATAACCCGGAGCCTTTCGAGGAGCTCCTGCCATTGGTGGATGCGATGAACATTGACCTCAAGTCCATGCACAATGATTTCTACAAGAAATACTGCAAGGCCAGCCTGGACCCGGTAAAGCAAACTATCGAGCGTGCGACCCGCAATGGTTGCCTGGTTGAGCTTACCAACCTGATCATCACTGACATTAATGACTCGGACGATGATCTGAAACAGCTTGTGGACTATGTGGCGGGCATCAACCCGGAGATACCCATGCACTTCTCGCGATACCATCCCATGTATAAGCTCTCAAATCCGGCCACTCCCGAGGAGCGGTTGTATCGGGCATACGAGATCGCAAAGGAAAAGCTCAAGTATATCTACATAGGAAACATCATGATAGATGTAGGCCAGGACTCTATCTGCCCGCACTGCGGCGCTACACTGGTGCACCGGAGCGGCTACTCTATCAGGCTCGGCACATTAAAGGGGAACTCCTGCTCTAACTGCAACAACAAGGTGCATTTCGTTAATGAGTGAGGCCAGCGTGGGCATTATTGATAAACTCATTGAAGCTGTAAGCGTTGAAAAAAACATTGAAGGAAAGCCGGAGAAGGTCTTGATCGGGGCCTATCTTGGGGCTGTGGTGGTAGATGCAAGATGCGGACTGGCCACGGTTTATGCGGAGCACCGCCACGGCGAAGACCCTGTCCGTGAGCCGGGCGGTTTTGAGGAAAAGCCCATCAATCAGCTTGCCGCACTGGCCCTCTCCGATAGGCCGCTTGAGGTCTGCCTGGGCATGGCCGCGATCAATGCCGCAATACCAACCGATCCCTCGCGCTTTCAAGAAAAGAACGCGTCTGAAATACTGGCGGAAAAGGCTTGCGGAAAAAGCCTGGCACTCATCGGCCACTTTCCCTTTGCCAGAGACCTGAAAGCTGTCTGCAAGAACTGCTGGATACTGGAGCTAGCGCCCAAGCCCGGCGACCTTCCGGCAGAGGCCGCGGAAGAGGTTATTCCGAAATCCGATGTTGTCGCGATAACCGCGTCCGCATTTTCAAATCACACAATTGACAAACTGCTTGAGCTTGCGAGCGGAAAGTATGTAATGGTGCTCGGACCAACTGCGCCGCTCTCTGATGTGCTTTTTGAATTCGGGATAAGCTCAATCGCTGGATCATTGGTCACGGACATACAAGCCGCACTACGCACCATCTCACAAGGCGCATCATTCCGACAGGTCAAGGGGGTGAAAAAGGTGGTGATGGAAAAGTAGGGGCAAGGCTTGCCTTGCCTTTTTTGGGGTTGATCATTCCCTGGGAATATATTCCACTCTTACAGGTATTCCGTATTTGACACTAAGGCTCTCGGCCAGGAATATCAAGGATTTTTTAGCATCCTCCAGGATTCCCAGGTTTTGCGCTTCAGCTTTCAGTTTCTTGTTCAGGTCCGGGAATATATCATGTTCGCTCCGGTCAAATCTTTCGCCGGCCTGGGTATATATCAATCTTGACGACTTATTGTCCACGCCCAGGATCCCTGGATGCTTTGCCCTGATCACAAAGCCTCCGGAAGGTTCGGGCAGGATGTTTAGATCAGAGGTCCTGAAGCCCGCGGTAACATCCGCTTCAAGTGTCCAGCACATTATGGCCTCGCCCTTCCACAGACCCCACGGAAGCCTGGAGTATTCTCTATCAAGACAGCTAAAGGTTGATGTGCGATAGCGGATTGTAATAAGGTGTGCGGCAAGCTCAATGGATCGGGAAAGCTCATCCTGACAAGTTAAATTCTCTGACCCGGGCGCCAGGATTTTTTCCAGAGGGCTTTCTATCGCATTAGATATAATAGTCTTATTGCTGTAATAGAAATATGCTCCTGCTAAAACCAGGGAAAGCAATAATAATATAAGCAAGATAAATCTGAGCTTCGGTCTTGTCATAGCTCTTCCACCTTGCCCCTGAGCGACTCTTTGCTTTTCAGTACCACTAAGCTATCCGGCGCAAGCTCGCTGGTGAAATATCTTATCTCGTTTTGTAAGCTCCTCTCCGCCTTCTGAGCCAACCCTTTCCGCATGGCCTCTTCCCTTAGATATAACCGCTTCTTCGCGTGCACATCATTGTAAAAATCCGTCTCTATCCATTTCCCTGATACATCTACAAGATTCAAGACCTCAATGGAAATCATCCTTACCCCAGGATAATAAATGATCACCTGGCCCGGCTGATAATCAACCCTCAACTCCTTCAGGTCAATGCCCATCTTTACAACTCCGCGAATGAGAACAGGATACCCCCTTTCTATGTCATCACGGTGATATTTCAAGACCTGGTATATGCCTACGCCGGTCACAAGCTCTGCCGAGGGATACTTTCCCTTCAGGACAACATCTATCTTCTGCCTCAAATTATTTTCGCTACGCTTATGCCTCAAGATAGATATGCCGATATATGCGTATGTGATTACAAGCATCACAATCAATAACAGGCATAATTTTATCAGCCGTTTTGTCATTTTTGAATCTTGCCCCGGGTTTCAATCAACACGGGTTACAGGATATTCAAGTTGAGATTATGTGTCAAGGAAAATGCAGGCATCCTTGCCAAAGCAAAAGGATTTCTGATAGTTTAAGAGCATGAATCTGTGTGCCCTGACAATAGCGGCCTCGGACCCATCGGGGGGAGCCGGTGTGGAGATGGACCTCAAGGTCTTTACCGCACAGAGGGTGTTCGGGCTCAGCGCAATAACAGCGTTCACCGTGCAGACCACTCGCGGCTTAAAGGAGGTGCATCCCAATTCTATCCGGGTATTTGAGAGGATTCTGGATGAGTTGGCCGGCGATATCCCCCTCCAGGCAATCAAGATCGGGGTTGTAGCCACAGCCAGACATGCGGAAGCAATTGCGCTGTTTTTAGAGAGAATGCCCGGTGTCCCTGTGGTGCTGGACCCGGTAATGGCCGCTTCATCCGGTCAGAGTCTGATCGAGCCGGGAACAGAAGATGCCATCCGTGAACTCCTCCTTCCACGGTCATCACTCATAACGCCGAACCTGGCTGAGGCCTCTGTCCTGGCTGGAATCAGGGTGAGGACCACCGAGGACATGATCCGTGCCGCAGAGATTTTATGCGAGACCGGTGTCCGCGCAGTCCTGGTAAAGGGCGGGCACCTGGCCGATGAGGCGGCTGATATTTTTTCTTATCAGGGGAAGACCGAGGAGTGGTCCTTGCCAAGGATTCCAGGGGAGTTCCACGGCACGGGCTGTGCGCTTTCCGCATGTATAGCCGCGCGGCTGGCCAGGGGAGAAGGAATAGAAAGCGCGGTCAAGAACGCAAGGGCTTATCTCCATGGGCTTTTGAATTCTGCATTTCCCGGAAAGGGCAGGGCGAGAATTATTTTTCCAGACTTTTCCTGAAACCGGCTTGAGCAAAGTTGCGAGGGCCTTGAATATCAAGTAGGATAAAAAGCGAATGGAAGAGGGAAAGTTCATTGTTCTTGAGGGGATTGATGGTTCCGGCACCACCACGCAGGCCGTAAAGCTGGCGGAGTGGATGCGGGATCAGGGTATGGATGTGCACCTGACCATGGAGCCTTCGGCGGAAAGGATCGGGTCCATTATCCGGGACTATCTTACCGCCAGGGTTGACCTGCCGAATAGGCACCTCGGGACACATACCCTGGCCCTGCTTTTCGCCGCAGACCGGCTCGACCATCTTGCAAGGGAGGTCGAGCCAAAGCTGAGCGAGGGTGTGCATGTGGTTTCGGACAGGTACCTGCTTTCCAGCCTTGCTTACCAGTCCGCGGAATGCGACCCGGAGTGGGTGGAGGTGATCAACCGCGAGGCCAGGCCTCCGGACCTGACCCTTCTGCTCGACCTTGAGCCGGAGGTATCAATGAAGCGGGTGAGAGAACGATACCTCTGGCCCGAACTCTTTGAGGAAATCGGGACACAGAAGAAAATCCGCGAGTTATATCTCAGGCGTGTGCGCGAGCTTTATTCCGAGCACGCCATCATCGTCATTGATGGAGCTCGGGGTATAGAGGAAGTCCACAAGACCATCATAAAAGAGGTCTCGATTTTTCTCCGCACCCACTCCACCTGAATGAAAAACTCGAGTTATTTGCATCTTTCGGAAAAGGTCATGGACCGCTCGATTGTGGCCCTATGGGTGGTCTTTGTAATGATCTGGTTCGTTCCACCCATGGTCAGGGGTTCTATCTTGCCTCATTCCACCGCATGGTACTTTGAGTCCTCACTTCAGTGGCTTCCATTTTGGAATTTCTCGGCGCAGATGCTCAAAGAAGGTCTATTTCCCACCTGGGCGCCGCATATTTTCTGCGGCTTTCCATACCACGGTTATGCGGCAATAAATATCTATTACCTTCCTTTTTATCTCCTGGCTCACTTAAGCTATGTCCATGCGGTATATCTCGAAAATATAGTCGGATACAGCCTGGCTGGCGTCTTCGCTTACTATGCCCTGCGTAAACTTTCCTGCTCGCCAACAGCGGCGCTGGTCGGGATGCTGGCAAGCGTTGGAGGGGCAGGTTATTCGATCTATTCGTCTTATGCGATGGCCACGCGCTGTTTCGTGTTTGCACCCATGGCCTGGGGCATGGTCGGGATCAGCAGGGATCGGCCACGGTTTCGCTATGTCCTGGGCATGATGTTGGGAGGGCTCTGGTTTGAGGATATGGAGGCGATCCTCTATGTCTCAGCTTTCCTGGCGATCACCACATGGTTTTTGAGCCCTCGCGGGGATAAGTGGAAAAGATTCTTCCTTGTAAGCACCATCATTATCTTTTACTTTGTTTTTGCTTTCTGGCCATTGATCAACCTGGTCGCCTACTCATCGCACAGCCTGCGAGCATACGGGGTTACCTTTGATTATTTCATCAAGAATCAACAATCTTTGAATATGCTGATTTTGGCCCTTTACCCTGTTTCTAAAGTACCCGGCCTTCCGTTTCCGTTCCAGCATATTTATGTGGGCTTAAGTGTTTTCTGGCTGGCTGGATACGGCTTGCTCAAGCAGGGGCGAAGCGCCATCCCGATAGTTGTTGGCATGGCAGTGATCCTGATGTATTCCATCAACTGGCCTCCATTCATGGCCCTTGCTTACCGTGTGCCTATCTTGAATAAAGCCGTGCTCCAGCAGTCGGTGCTGATCCCCGCCTGGATGTTAATCGCGGCCATTGTCGCCCTCGGAGTGGATGCGGCGATCACGAGAACCTCGGAGACAAGGCGACATTTCTTACTACCCTGCCTTATCGCCTTACTCCTTATGCCGGCATTAATTCATCTCGATGGCCGAGTGCGCGGAATCCTGCTCGGAGCACTCGGGGTTATCGGCCTGATTCTTGTCATCAGGGATGTTCCAGAATACAGAAGGGCCATCTTCAGCCTCTGGCTAGTGGCATTTGTTATCCTGGATGTGGTCGTGCTTTCAATCAGGGAGCGGCCATGCGCTCCGGCAGAGCAGTTCGACATTCACCCTGTGGCCAGGCAGGTTCTTAAAAGCCCTCATCAGAGTCGCTTCTGGACCGTGAGCCGATTATCTTTTCACGACAACCAGGTCAATCCTTTGATCGGAATGCGTCTGGACCCATTCCTTCCAGGAACGCACTCGCCGCTCGGATACTGGCGTGTTCCTCCCACCCGCATAGCCCGCCTGATCAATCTGGCCTGCCCTGGTTATGTAGAGTTCAATGATGCCGGAAAGCTCAAGGGATTTGACAATAATAAAACAGCAGAAGAAGGGGACATCACATCGGAGAACCTGCCTTTGCTTTCGCTTATGAATGTCGGGGTGATCTTTTCACACTGGATGCAACTCCCTCCGGTCAAGGGTCTAAGCTTGACCGGAAAAGAAGAACAACTCTTTGTTTATCAAAATCAGGGTGTTCTGCCGCGGGCTTTTTTCGTCAATGAGGTGGAATTAGCCTCTGATCCGGAAAAGGCCCTGGAGATGATGAAGCCGGGACAACTGACCTACTCCCGGCAGGCAGTGCTTGAAGGAGATTTCTTCTCACCATCCCTCTCTCCTCCATCCTCTGAAGCCCTGCCGGAACTCTTCGTGATAAAATCAAGGCCCGGTCTGTGGGAATTCCAGATTCAAGGGGTCAAGCTGGACAAGGAGGAAAAGGCCAGGTCCCGACACCTCTTACTGATAACTGAGACGCGCTTTCCTGGCTGGCGTGCCGAGTTGGACGGACTGGAGGTTCCGATCTATTACGCGGATTACGCCTTCATGGGCATCCTGATTCCCGGAGGGGATCATTCTCTGCGACTTCTTTACAAGCCTGTTGAGTTCGGGCTCGGCCTTTTTGCTACACTCAGCGCATGTGCTTTCTGGGCTTTTCTGATTCTCGTGCACCTGATCCGTAAGGGTTGGATGAAGGAATCCCGTGAACAGATGACCGGCTAAGAACCCGCCTTTATGTCGCACGCCCGGTGATAAATCCTGTGGAGCAGGAAGGTGGCAATGGATGAAAGAAGAAAGGCACTCACTCTCGTAAGCGCCTGATTTTCCTGGTGGAGGAACTGAATCAGTAGCTAAGTAATAATCATTTGATACCACGAGACCTCGTCCGTGCCTGTATTAAACCGTGTCTTGTAAAGTCTTGAGATTTAAGAGAAGGAAATCTGTCAACTTACATTTCAGGAGGTTCTGTGCCCTGGCTCAAAATCTCCACATAACCGGAGTAGCTGAAAATCCGGTTGCGCTTCTGCGCGGTAAGCTCCTTTACTATGCCGAGACGCGTAAGGTGACCAAGCGCCTTGTTCACCGTGGCAGGGGTGATTCCCGTTTTGTCCGCCAACGAACCCGAGGTGGCGATGGGATGTTCCATCATCGCCCTGTGCACGCTCAAGGCGGACGCTGCCGCCCGGCCTAGTCCGCTGATTTTATCTCGGTCCTGATTGGATAGATCGATAAGTTGCTGTGCTGTTTCCACCGCCTGGGTCGCGGTTTCAATGACCGCCTCAGCGAAGAAATCAAGCCATCTTTCCCAGTCACCGGCAAGGCGCACATTATTCAGCAACTCGTAATAATACTGGCGATGCGTTTTGAAATGGAGGCTTAGATACAGCATCGGCTCGCTGAGTACCTTCTGCCCGCATAATAGCAACGTAATTAATAGACGGCCCAGACGGCCATTACCGTCAAGGAACGGGTGAATCGTTTCGAATTGTACATGGGCCAAGGCCGCTTTAAGCAGAACTGGCGTCGGTTCGGGCTTATCGTGAAGGAAAAGCTCGAGCGAACTCATGCAATCCAGCACTTTGTCGGCGGGGGGCGGAACAAAGGCAGCATTACCGGGCCGGGTTCCGCCAATCCAGTTCTGGCTGCGTCTGAATTGGCCAGGGGTTTTGTTGCTGCCCCTGCCTTTGGCCAGCAGAACGCCATGGACTTCTCGGAACAGGCGCAGCGATAAGGGCAGTCCTCCCGCAAGGAGTCGCAGGCCATGGTCCAGGGCCGCGACATAGTTGCTGACTTCCCGCACATCGTCAAGAGGAACCCCAGGCTCCTGATCGAGTTCGAACAACAGCAGGTCCGAAAGGGACGACTGAGTCCCTTCGATCATGGAGGAGAGCACCGCCTCTTTGCGGACGTACATGTAAAGAAACAGCGATGTGTCCGGCAACAGTGTCGAGATGCTGTCCAGCCGTCCCAGTGACAATAGGGCCTGGTCGAACTTGCCGCGCAACTTCGATGTCCAGTCAATAGGTGGACGTGGCGGTAACGGCGAGGGCACGGGTGTGCGACATAAATGGTGACTTTTTTCATTCTCGGCCGTAGAGGCGCTGC
>CAZOMR010000135.1:0-9003 GCA_964580655.1 uncultured bacterium | reverse complement strand
GGTTGCCCGCGCAAAATCTCGCGTCCGCGGGCGTACTATGAATAAGGCGGGATAAAAGGGCCAAACACGAGTCTCTCCCTTGATGGGAGAGGGCTTGGGAGAGGGTGATCACCCTCCCCTTTATCCCCTCCCATCGCAGGGAGGGGAGACATCGTTGAATTAGATTGGTGTTGAAAGGGAGTTTTTCGACAGCCTCTTGAGGAGGGGGGTCTAATGATTCAGAGGTTAGGTCAAGGGTGTGCAGGATGGGCGCGGAAGTGGATGCCGGAGCCTTTCATTTTTGCCATTCTCCTGACCATACTCACACTGGTTCTGGGTCTTGTGTTCACGAAGAGCAGTTTCAAGGACATGGTTTTGCACTGGGGGGATGGCTTTTTCTCGAACCTGACTTTCGGGATGCAGATGTGCCTTATCCTTGTTACAGGTCATGCTCTGGCCAATTCCGGGCCTGTACGGAGCCTGATAGATATGATCTCGCGTATCCCGAGGTCTACCCGCAGTGCGACCGTGATAGTGGCTTTCTCTGCCTGTGTAGCAAGCCTGATCCACTGGGGCCTGGGCGTGATCGTGGGCGCGCTCATGGCCAGAGAGGTTGGAAGGAGCAGTCTCGAGCGCGGACTCAGGTTCCACTACCCCCTGCTCGGTGCCGCGGGATATATGGGCCTGCTGGTCTGGCACGGCGGGCTTTCAGGCTCAGCCCCGCTTCAGGCCGCCACGCCGGGCCTGGAGGTTGTTGCGGGAATGGGTGTCATTCCGGTGGGGGCCACGCTTGGCAGTCCCCTCAACCTGGTCATGGCCGGAGTGCTAACCCTGGTCATCATCTTCTTCTGCTTCCTGTTAAGCCCGCGTGATGACTCCGAGGTCATCACGGCGGAGGCATATCTAAAAACCGAGGTTCAAAAGGAAAAGCCGGAACAAGAGACAGGGCCTGCAAGACGGATAGAAAACAGCGTGATCCTCTCTCTTTTCATCGGTGCATTCGGACTGGGGTTCGTGGCCTTGAGGTTCGCTGAAAAGGGATTTCACCTTGACCTCAATATCGTGAACTTCGTGTTCCTGTTTATCGGGATCATGTTCCAGAAGACACCAATCAACTATGTGCGTGCCATAGCCGATGGTGCCCGGACTGTTGCTGGCATCATCCTGCAATTTCCATTCTACTTCGGAATCCAGGGCATGCTGGCCAATTCCGGGCTGGTGGAGCTTCTTGCAAACGGCTTTGTGTCCATCTCCAACTCGGTCACACTCCCGGTTTTTACCTTCCTGAGCGCGGGCATTGTCAACATCTTCGTGCCTTCCGGCGGGGGCCAGTGGATAGTGCAGGGCCCGGTCATGATAAAGGCATCGCAGGCTCTGGGCGTGAGCATCCCCAAGACCATCATGGCCATCTCATACGGGGACGAGTGGACCAACCTGGTCCAGCCCTTCTGGGCCATCCCGCTTCTCGGCATCACCGGGTTGAAGGTAGGCGAGATCATCGGGTATTCCATGTTGCTCTGCGCGGGAGTGGCTTTTGTGTTCGCACTCGGCCTGGTAATTCTACCGGCCTGAAGAAATCTTCTCCCTCGAAGAAGGAAGACATACTTGCCTTTGTTTTATGTTTGCGTTTTAATGCCCGGTGTTGAGCAGTTGCTGGATCAAATTCTTGACGCTTTTTACCATTTGAGGAATAGCGGCCTGGACTTTGGGCGTGCATTTTTCGGCAAATGTGATGTTGTCCTCGACCTCCATAGCTAGTATCCTGACATCACTTGGCATGTTCATGCCGAGCTTTTTGCCCAGGCTGATTGTGGAAGCGAAGTCAGCGTCATGAGGGGATATAAGGCGTGGTGATCCAGGCAGGTTTTCCAGATCGTAATTTAGTATAGTGCCTGGGGGATGCCGGCCGGTTATAACCGAGTCCATAATAATTGCGGCCTGATAGTCTCGGAGCGGATCGAGTAAATTCATCCCTCCGAGCTCAGCCTCGATGATGTCCACTTCCGGGTGTTGTAAAGATTCCCTGAGCCTTTTCGCGGCGAGAATTCCTACCGCGTCATCGGAGAGAATGGGGTTTCCCAGCCCCATTACCAGTATTTTTTTCACGACTTGATAGTATCTATGATGTTGCCATGTTTGTCGCGGATGTTTATCAAAAGCGGGATCCTGCCCGGAATCGAATGGGTGGCGCATGACAGACACGGGTCATATGCCCGGAACGCCATCTCCACCATGTTCAGGATTCCTTCCTTGACCTCAACCCCTTTCGTGATCACACCCTGCGCGGCCTTCTTGATGGACATGGAGATCGGGCCATTGTTATTGGTAGTGCCCACGATCAGGTTGACCTTCTGGACAATCCCGTTTTCGTCCGTGACATAATGATGGGTCAGGGTTCCTCTCGGAGCCTCAAGGATGCCCACTCCTTCGCTCGGGGTCTCGGTTATATCCGCGCGGACCTCCGGGCTTGTAATCTCCGGATCCTTTGCGAGTTCAACCCACCTTTCCGCGGCGTAAAGAAGCTCGATCAACCTGGCCCAGTGTGTGGCCAGGGTTGCCTTGACCGGCTTTCCGCCCAGGGTGTCATAGAATTTGTCGTATGCTTCCTGGGCCTTGGGCGTGGTCATTCCGTCCGCGGCGTTCATGCGGGAAAGTGGTGTTGCCCAGTAAAGAGGGCCGTCCTGGCCTTCGACTAATCCCTTCCAGCCGATCTTCTTGAGGAATGGATACTTGAGGTAGCTTATAGGCTCGGTATGTTCCGCAACATAGTCCAGGTACTCATTGGGGCTGTATTTGTAAAGTTCCTTTCCTTCTGTGTCCACTACCCGGACCTTGCCGTGGTAGAAGTTGACCTTGTTATTCTCGTCCACCAGACCCATATTATGGATGTTCAAGCTGTACATGTCGCTTTTGATCAGGTCTACATAATCGGAATTCTTGAGCACAATATCATTGAAAAGCCCGAGTCCGGTAAGGCCAAAATCTATGGCCTCGAGCCCCGTTTTCTCTATCTCAACCCTCTCGTCCTCGTTGAGCGCCTTGCTCATGCCGCCGGGGAGAGCGCAGACCGGATGGGTTGCCTTGCCGCCGATTATCTCCTGAACCCTCTGGGCGTTCGAGCGCTGTTGTAATACCAGTCCACCGACTTCAAGCCCGACCTTATTCACTACTCCCAGGATGTTGCGCTCCGCCACTGGCGCATGCGGTCCGACCACGAAGTCGGCCGCGGCCAGCGCGTAGAAATGTGCAATGTGGCTGTGGACAAAATGCGCCATATACATAAGCTCGCGCAGTTTCTTTGCCGCAGAGGGCGGCTCCACATGGTAAAGCGCGTCCACGGCCTTGGCACTGCAAAGATGATGCGCCTCGGGGCAGACACCGCAGATCCTGGGCACTATCCTGGGGACCTCTTCAACAGGCCTGCCCTGGCAGAACTTCTCGAAGCCCCTTAACTGAGGCACCTGGAAGTATGCATTTATTACATCGCCTTTATCATCCGTGAATATCTCGATCTTTCCGTGTCCTTCCAGCCTGGTGATGGGATCAATGGTATATCTCTTTCCCATGGTTCACCTCCTCAGGTTCTGACTCTCTGTTGTGGAAGACCGAACCGGTAAAATGTTCCAGCCGGGTCAATGATCTGGCCAACAATTTTTTCAATCTCTTCCGGATCGTTAGAGTCAATAATCGAGGCCACTGCACTTAGCACGCTTGCTCCGTAGTCGATTGATTCGGGAGGCGGGCCATAACATCCTCGGCAGGGCATGTTCACATTGATGCACCGAGCCTCACATCCGCCTCTGGTAGCAATCCCCATGCAAAGTATACCCTGCTCCAGGAGGCATGTTTTTCCATCATCTTTTGCAAATTGAGGTCTTTTGAATTCCTTAATCTTTTTCTCTTTTCTCTCCCTAGGGCACTCCTCGCAAAGCGCCTTGTCCTTGGCGCCCAGCACTGCTCCTTTTGGCGGAAGCTTTCCGGAGGCTATTACATCAATCACCTCTGCCACCCGCTTATAGTGGGGCGGACATCCGGGAAGGTAATAATCCACATCCACCACTTCATCCAGGCGCCTGACCTTATCAAATAGCTCCGGTAGATCGAGAGTCCCTTCTTTTACCTTGACCCTGGTCTTCGGCTCTACTCTCTCTGGATTCTCATTGCTGGGCCCATCATGATATACCCATTCAAAGAGCCCCTTCCTGTCAGAGAAATTGGCCAGGCTGGGAATCCCTCCCATCTGGGCACAGCTTCCATAAGCCACCAGCACCTTTGATTTCTCCCGCATAATCTTTGCGATATGCTCATGCTCCGAAGTATGAATCGCCCCGTTGTAGAAGCCGACATCAATTTCTCCGGGCTTAAGAGCCTCCAGGTCCTTTAACTTTGCATCCACTGCAATTGGCCAGAATACTATGTCAGCGATCTTTGCCAAATCCAGGATTTTCGCATCAATATCAAGCAGGCTGACATCACATCCGCCACAGCAGTCCGCCCAGTATTTAGCTATCTTGAGCTTTTTCTTTGCCATCTTACCTGGCCCTCCTATTTGGCCTGAGAGGAAGAATTTATTGGCCCGAGTTTGCGGATTTGCTCTGTAAACTCGTCTACCACCCGTGCAAAGCGCTCCCCCTCGCTCGCGCTGATCCATTCGAGGCGAACTCTCTCCGGCTCGATGCCTAGCTGGGCGAGCATTGGCTTGAGAAGAGAGTTACGGCGAAGGGTCTTGTAGTTGCCCTCGATATAATGGCAGTCCCCGGGATGACATCCTCCGATGAGCACACCGTCCGCACCCATCTCAAAGACCTTGAGTATAAAGGCCGGATCAGCCCTTCCCGAGCACATCATCCGAACCAGCCGGATATTAGGAGCGTATTTTCTCCTTGAGGTTCCCGCCAGGTCCGCCCCGGTATATGTGCACCACTGGCAGACCAGCCCGACTATTTTTGGTTCAAATTCGCTCATTTAATACCCCCTCCAGTTCCGCCAGGATCTGCCTACTGGTGAAATGACGAGCAATGATTGCGTTACTCGGACACGCGGATGCACATGTTCCGCATCCCTTGCACAGAGCGTCACTGATAACACTCACCTTCTTTTCCTCATCAAAGCTGATCGCCTGATATGCACAGAGGTCATTGCAAATCTTACAGCCACTGCAAAGCTCCTCATCCACATAGGATGTGGTAGCTTCCAGCTCGATCTTTCCCCTCTCGGTCAAAGACATGGCCGCACTGGACGCGGCTTGTGCCTGGGCCACGGTGTCCGGAATGTCTTTTGGCCCCTGGCAGGTTCCGGCAATGAAGACGCCATCATTGGCAGTCCCGACCGGAGCCAGCTTCGGATGTTTTTCCAGGAAGAAGCCATCTGCTGTTTTCGAGATCTTGAATATCCGGGCGACATCATCAGAATCCAACTGGGACTCGATTGCAGAACAAAGGACTACCATATCCACGGGCAACCGGATGATCTTCTGGAGCAGGGTGTCCTCGGCAACCACGATAAGTTTGCCCTCCTCGCTTGGGTCATCAGCTTTATCCGTGATTGTTGCGGCCTTGCCCCTGACAAAGGTCACGCCCTCCTCAAGCAGGCGGTGATAGAACTCCTCGTATCCTTTCCCGAAGCATCTCATATCAATGTAGAAATCATAGACCTGCGCACTGGTTTTTTCCTTGATCAGGTGTGCGAACTTGAGCGCATACATGCAACATACGCGGGAACAGTATTCGTGATAATTGACATCACGGCTTCCCATACAGTGAAGGATTGCCACGCTCTCAGGCTCTCTGCCGTCCTTGAGTTGAATCTTGCCCTCGGTCGGGCCTGAAGAATTGGAGAGCCTCTCAAACTGAAGGCCTGTGATGACATTCTCATACCTTCCATACCCTATTTGCGGCATTGCAGAGGCGTCCCATTGATGATAACCGGTGGCAAGGATGATGGAGCCGACATCTATCTCCTCGATTTTATCCTCCATCTCAAAGTCAATTGCCCCTACCTCGCAGACCTTCTCGCAGAGCCTGCACTTTCCCTTTATGAAATAAGTGCAGTTCACGCGGTCAATTACCGGCTTTCCGGGAACGGCCTGTGGAAACATTGTATAGATCGCCTTTCTGATCCCCATACCTTCGTCATATTCGCTCGGAACCTTGACCGGGCACTTCTCCTGGCAGAGACCGCATCCGGTGCATTTCTCATAATCCACACTGGTGGCTTTGCGCCGGACCTTGACCTTGAAATTTCCGACAAACCCGCCTACTTCCTCGATCTCGCTGTAGTTCCAGAGGGTGATGTTGGGATGCTGGCCCACCGCCACCATCTTGGGCGTGAGAATGCAGGCCGAGCAGTCCAGGGTCGGGAATGTTTTGTCAAACTTGGACATATTTCCGCCGATGCTCTGCTCCCTCTCGACCAGATAGACCTTCCTTCCCGCTTCAGCCAGATCAAGTGCGGCCTGGATACCGGCAATACCTGCTCCCACGATCAGGACATTCGGGTTGACATCAACTTCTTTTATCTCAAGCGGTTCGATCCAGAAGGCTCGCGCCACTGCGGCCCGGACAAGGTCTTTTGCTTTCCTCAGTGCGGCATCCTTATCCTCTGTCACCCAGGAGTTATGCTCCCGGTTGTTTACCATCAGGAAACAGTAGCGGTTGAGCCCAGCTTCCTCGCAGGCCTTGCGGAAGGTGTTCTCATGCATAAGCGGGGAGCAGGCCGCGACAATGGCTTTGGTCAGCTTATGCTTCTTGATGGACTCCTTGAGCAGGTCCTGCCCGGGCTGAGAGCACATAAACTTATAATCCTGAACATAAACCACCCCTTTTAAGCTCCGGGTATAAGTGGCGAGAGCCGGAATGTCCACCTGGCCCGAGATGTTGGTCCCACAATGGCAGAGAAATACCCCGATCCTTTCTTCTTCTGGTCCTCCAGATCCTTCGGACTTCTTTGCTGACTTTGCCATCTTTCTCTCCTTACATAACGGTTTTTACCAACTCGACTATGTCCATGATCTCGATCTTGTCCTCCACATTAAGCACCTTTCGGCTGTCCTCGAAATTGGTCATGCAGTAGGGGCAGGCAACCACCAGGATCTCAGCGCCGATATCAATCGCCTCCTGAACCCGGAAGTCGCTCAGTCGCTCTCCTGCCGGAACCTCCATCCATATCTTGCCTCCGCCGCCTCCGCAACAGAAGCTGTTTTCCCGGTTCCGCGGAATCTCGATGAACTCAGCCCCTGGAATCGCATTGAGGACAGCCCTCGGTTCATCATAGATGTCATTATGCCGACCCAGATAGCAGGGATCGTGATAGGTAATCTTTTTGCCCAACTCCCTGGTCAGCTTGAGATTACCGCTCTCGATAGCCTCTGCCAGCACCTGTGAGATGTGTTTGACCTTCCTTCTGCCATCATATTCATTTGTGAAGGTATGATAGCAATGAGGAGAGCCGGTGATGATGCTTTCAGCTTTGTTTTCCTCGAAGAGCTTCTCGTTGGTGTGTTTCAGGTTCTCGAAAAGATCAAGGTCGCCCATTTTATTCACGGCCTCTCCACAGCAGACCTCGCCGGACTTGAGAGCGCCCCAGGAAATACCGGCCTTATTCAACACTTCTACCGTGGCCTCGGCAACCTTGCGGTTTCTGGGATCATAGGCATAGGTGCAACAGGTGAAGTAAAGATACTCCTTGTCCGGGCTGAAATCAGGGACCTCTTTGCCCTTCATCCAGTCGTATCTTGCCTCGCTCTCTCCTCCCCAGGGATTGCCCTTGCTGGCCAGGCTTCCAACTATGTTCCGGAGCGAGGGTGGAAGCAGACCACCCTGGCTGAAAACTGTCCGGGCCGCCTTGACCACATTGATGAGCTCAACTCCCTGCGGACACCGAACCTCACACTGCCGACAGCAGGAACATTCCCACATCAAGCCCTCAATCCCCTCCAGTCCGAACTGGCTCAGGCGAATCAGTGACCGTACATTAAACCCGTTGACCGGGGTCCACGGACAGGAGCCTGAGCATGTCCCACACTGAAAGCAGGCCTTCAGTTTTTCTCCACCTACCTCAATAATCGCCTCTGTTACCTCAAAATAAGGAGTTATTGCCTGCATCTCGCTCTCCTTTCCTTGGAATTTTCAAGAGCAAAAAAGGCCGGACAAAGACACAAATTTTTCTACGGGTACTTCGGAAAAGTAGAGGGCATAATCGAAAACGGGAACACACACCAATGAAGCAGGGGAAATCGGCCCTTTGCAAAAGTTTAACATCTTACATGACATCCTTTTTGTGCTCCGGCTCCTAAATCAAAATCAACAGGGTCTTAGTAGGAATTATCATAATAGCCATTTTATTGTATATGGCACAACTGTCAAGACAAAACAAACCCTATAATGGAAGTTTAATTTCATTCTAACAAAATATTAATCCTGGAATTATTAACGGATGGTCCGGTCAAATGTCCTTCATTTTCACTGTTTTCTTGTCTGGCATCTTTGTCCTGGTTCAGCGGGAATTGGAGAACCCCCGTTTTTTTAAGTGAGTACGGTGGCCGTGCTCATGCCCTTGTTTCCGCCCTTGGGGCGGCCTGCCTGCCGCGCGGCGGCGCAGGGAGGGAGTTTTTTGAGGCATCAGGGGTCTATCCCTCGGCGGGTTGGTCTCCACCAGGTCCCGCCTCCGTTTCACCCGGCAACTTCAATTTATCGCGGCTGACCGTCTCCGCTGTTTTCTCTCCTCCCGGGCCGACTCCAGCTTACGGTCACGCTCCTTGAAAATCTTCACATCCTTTCCCAAAAGCTTGTCAATCGGCGCAATGTAACCGATGGCGCTGTGCAGACGAACCTGGTTGTGATGATCCGGGGCCGGGCCTCGGGATACTTCTCCATGCCCCGTTGCAGGATGCTCTTGATTTTGTGAGCGAGAACCATGAGATAAAAAAGGCGATTGTTTGTAACCTGAAAAATTTTGGGGAAAGTCCGGGAGGGTGTGCGACATAAATGGTGACTTTTTTAATTCTCGGCCGTAGGGGCTCTGCTT
>CAZOMR010000134.1:0-9065 GCA_964580655.1 uncultured bacterium | reverse complement strand
AACATGGCCAAAAAAGAGAGTCAAATCCAAAACCCTCTTTAATGTCGCAGGCCCCCATGATCCTCTAAGCTCGATATCCATGTCTTCGCATGATACACTAAAGACTATTTTAAATAGGTCCATCAATTTCTAGCATATTCAATATAGCATCTTGTGTCAAGCAAAATCTTTCCATACCCTCTATCCACTTGTTGAAATTCTGGCCGGTGTGATGCTCAAGCTGGTTTTGCCAGTAGTTCCTCCGCCCGGGCGAGGTCTTCTTTTGAGTTGATGTTAAAGAAGCTCTTGCGCTCTGGATCAAACCGATCGAGCTCCTCGTCTTCAAGTTCCAGAACCTTGACCTTATCATAGAAGCCGATGATGCGATGTTCGTCTCTTTCGATCATCTCTTCCATGAATGGGATGCATGCGGGAGCGTAGATAGCGTGCAGAGGTTCGTAGAGACCGCCCGGCTTTGGAACAACCATGTCCCAGCCGGACGCATTCTCGATCATATACTGTATGAGCGCGGTATTGATGAAAGGCATATCGCAGGCCACTGCAAAGACGGAGTCCTTGGCATGCTTTAGCCCGGCGTAAAGACCCATCAGGGAGCCATAGCCGGGAATGGGGTCTGTTATTGATACCGTCTCGGGCAGGGATATGGACTCGCCATGAGATGTAACAATGATGATGTGAGGGCAAAGGGGTTTTAGTTTTTGAACCACTCTCTCAAGCAGGGTCATATTCCCCAGAACTATCTCTGATTTTTTTTTGCCCATGCGGCGGCTCTTCCCGCCAGCCAGCACAACGCCTGTCACTATCGGGACCCCTTAATTATTTTACCCTGTCTTTGTAGCAAGGTTTCGGAATTATTTTTAATCCATGATAATCATGCCCTGATGGGGTATTGTCCGAACCCGCGTGCGGCCTGGAGCATAGCGAGAAAGTTCTCCGGCTTCACACCTGACGCTCTTTGGAATTCATCAGCCAGGTTTCAGGTTCCGGGCAGGATCAGCGCCTTGAATGCCTGCCCTCCAGACCCCTCGGACTTTTCCCCGGAAAGGAGCAGGTCAAAGGCCTTCTGGATGTCGTCAAGCGCAAACCGGTGGGTGAGCCAGGGCTTGACCTTGAATATCCCGGCCGCAAGGTAGTTGAGCGCGGCTTCAAATTCAAAGATGCGGAAGTTGGATGATGTGCGAATTGACCGCTCCCCGCCTATTGTGAGACCGGGAAAGGATATTTGTCCCGCGTGAACGGCCATGTTGACGAGAGTGCCGCCGCCGTCAAGAAGGCTGAGACCTAAATTCAGGCTGTCCTTTGTGCCTATGCTGTCATATACCGAGCACACGCCCTGGCCCCCGGTCTCCCTCATCACCGCCTCCGCCACATCCTCTTTTCCTGCATCCAGGATCACATCCGCGCCGCAGTCCTCCGCAATGCCAAGCGCTGTCTGAGAGATGTCCATGATAATGGTCCGGGCCGCACCCAGGGTCTTGGCCGCCTGCATGATCGCGTTTCCGGCAGGACCACAGCCCAGGCAAAGCACACTCCCCCCGGGCCGCACAAGCCCGCGACTCGCCACATGCAGACCCACAGCAAGAATGTCAAGCATCGCGGCCTCATCGCTTGAAACATTGTCCGGCAACGGATATACCTGATTCGCCCAGCCAAGGCAATACCTCGCATAAGCTCCAGGATAATAATCGCGAATTCCCCAGCCCTGACCGTGTCCCATGTGGATAGTGTTCTTGCACAGGTTCTCCCGGCCACTCAAGCAGAAATGACACCGGCCGCAAACCTTGAAGCACAGAACCCCTACGCGCTTTCCAACCAGGTGCTGGTTGGCACGGTCGTTAACCTCCACAACCGTGCCCGCGTATTCATGGCCCATCACGATGTTGGGCGGATTGGGCCGCTCCTCGCCAAGCGTGTGCAATGCCCAGGGGTTCTCGCCCTTGTAATACCGGAGGTCTGAACCGCACACCCCGCAGGCCTCTACCTCAAGCAGAACCTCGTCAGGCGAAGTAAAAGGATATATCGGGATGTCCTTCACCCTGAGTGTCTCAGGCTTCTCCAATACCGCGGCCTTCATCATTTTTTCTTCCATGAACTCGCTCCCTGATAATTGTGACCGAACCTGAGGCCCCGGATCAATCGCCCGGTCAGCGCCTGGACCTCTTTATCCACTTTCTTGCGAAGCTCCCTGTCTTCCTGATAGAGCCGTACCAGGGCCTGGCGAAAAGGCCGACCGCCTTTAGAATCACGCAGGTTCAGCGCCAGATATGAATGAAACCTGAAGAAATCAGACCGGGGATTATACCTCAACCCCTGGGCCCTCTTCGCGGCTACCTCGTATCCCTTCCACTGCTCCTTGAGAATATCAGTGGCAAGCGGGCCCTTGCGCCTGAGTTCTCTCCGGCAGTAATCCGCGACTGCATCAAAGATGTCTTCAAAAACACGGCGCGCTTTAGAGCCATCGGGATAACTGGCCAGAATCTCCAGCAGGAGTTCGTAATATACGCCGGAGATCTTATACTTGAGTTTCGATCCCGTGGCGGAAAGCAGGGCCTCATAGACCCCTTTGCCCTTGCCGGAGTAAGGCGTGGACCCGCTTCCGGAGTGGATGGAAAGCATCGCGCGGTCAAAGGACGAGGCTATCGCGGCCATGCGCTTTACCCGCTCTCGCAAAGCTGACCGGGAGCCGCGATAGTCCGTGCGCTTTGCAAACCCGATGTTCGGCGCAAAGTAATCAAAATGATTTCCAGCACTCGTCCACTCTGACAAATAAAAGAAAGCATCCGCCAGAGGGGTCTCTTCCTCTGTCTCATCAAGAGAGATCTCCCACCCGAAAATCGGGCCAGAATCTTTGCGGACTCTATTGTAGATAATTTGCGAGACCTCAAGGCTTGCCTTGTAGTGAAGCGCAAGCCGCATCACTGACTCATCATTGAGTTGTATTGAGAAGGTTTTGCCGCGGCCAGGCGTGAAAGAAAATCTTGGCCCGCTATATTTGCCAATCAGACGCCTCTGCAAAGCTGGCGGAAACGCGCTTGTAAATTCCCTCTTCAGACGAGTGCCAAAATATCGCATCGCCTCTTTATTGAAAAGGTCCGAGGTGTCTATGGTGAAACAGCGTGCATGACCGAGAATTCTCGCCTCATCAAGCTCCTTGTAAATATAACGGATAGACCTTCGGAGCATCCTGTCCGAGACCTTATCTGTTGCGTGAACCCCGGTGATCCTTGTCGCGGCTCGCTCCGGAGTGCCTATGACAATAAGATGATCCGCCTCCACCTCCACCGGAATCCCGGCCTTAATGCCAGCCTTTGCGGCCTCAACCTGATAAAGGGTAATAGAGGTGCCGGTGTGCCCGAGTGTGATCGGGTGTCTACCGGGCGGCGCGACTATTACATGCTCCGGCCCGGTCTCACGGCCGAAGCTGAGCATAAGCCCGGCCGCACAGGCTCGCTCCTTGAGCGCGGCCATAATTCCAGGGAGGAAAATCTCCGGAATCCGGATACCAATCGCAGGATGGTGAATCTTGCCAAAGAAATTCGGACCGGGTTTAAGCCTTTCCACCATCCTCATACCCCGCTGAACGCGCTGAAGCCGCCGTCCACAGGTGCCACTACACCTGTAACCAGCCTGCTTTCCGGTGAGATCAGCCAGAGGAGTGTGCTGATCAGGTCCTCCGCACTGCCGAATTCACCCGCCGGCGTATGGGCGAGAATGCCCCGGCCTCTCTTGCTCAGCCTGCCGGTGCGCTGATCCTTTAAGAGAAACCTGTTCTGCTCGGTCAAGAAGAACCCGGGGGCTATGGCATTGACACGGATATTCGGCGTGTAGTTCTGGGCCATGTGCACAGCAAGCCACTGGGTGAAATTACTCACCGCGGCCTTGGCCGAGGAATAGGCCGGAATCCTTGTCAAAGGCCGAAAAGCACTCATGCTGGATATGTTGATAATCGAACCACGGCCAGAGCTCTCAAGCATCATCCTCCCGAAAACCTGGCTCGAAAGAATAGTGCCAAGACAGTTAAGCTCAAATACTCCACGGATCGCGGCCTCGTCAAGGTCGAAAAAGCTCAACTCCTCTGATGTGGTCGCATCAGGAGCATTTCCGCCCGCACCATTTATCAGGATGTCCAGGCGATTGAATTTTTTCTCCACGCGCTCCCTGGCCTGCTCAAGGCTTGCGCGCCTTGTCACATCCGCCTTGATAGCCAAGGCGCGACCCCCGGAATTCTTCGCTATGGACTCCGCACGGGACTTTGCTCTCTTTAGGTCTATGTCAAGGATCACTACCGCGGCCCCGCATTCCGAGAGCGCCTCCGCCATCCTGCCGCAAAGCTCCCCGGCCCCTCCAGTTATCGCCGCAACCTGGCCGGAAAGGTCCACAAGCCATCGCTCATTATCCCCTCTCAAGTTTCTCCTCCTTTCGGAACTCAACACATGATTCTACATCTTAGCCAGACCACTTGCAAATCTCTAAATTTTTCCCAGAAAGGCGCGAAATTAAAAACCAAATAGTTGGTTGATTTTTTTCTTGACATCCTCTCATCCATTCTTATACTATAGGACACGCAAGCGTCCCCCTGGATAGATGGATGGAACCCGGAAACGGACACGAACCCTGGAAGGAGAGAAAGTCATGGATGAGAAGCAAAGATTGATTGAGTTGGACAAGAAGTATCTGGTGCACCCGCTGACACATCCTAAGTTTTTCGATCATACGCCGCCCAAGATTGTGGTAGAGGGCGATGGTGTAATGATCAAGGACATTTACGGCAGGGAGCTTATTGACGGCTTCGCGGGGCTGTGGTGCATGGCGGCAGGCCACAGTCATCCGAGGATCATCTCCGCGGTTAATGAGCAGATGAAGAAATTATCTTACTTCACCTCGTTCCACGGCTTCTCCAGCCCTCCCTCGATTGAGCTTGCGGCAAAGCTTGCAAGCCTGTTTGACCCGTCATACAACCTGACACGGGTCTGGTTCACCTGCGGCGGCTCTGAGACGAACGAGACCAACATCAAGATGGCCCGGATGTACTGGTCGCTCAAGGGCCAGAGCGAGAAGAACAAGATCCTGTCGCGAAGATTCTCTTACCATGGCATGGGCCTGGCCACTACCGCGGCCACAGGGATATTCCCTTTTCACTGGAACATTGATCCACTTCCCGAGGGATTCATAAAATGCGCCGCTCCTTATTGCTACCAGTGTGAGTTCGAGCAGACCTACCCGAATTGCAATTTTGAGTGCATAGCAGACATGGAGGAGGTCATAGAGGAAGAGGGGCCGGAGACCATAGCGGCCTTCATTGCGGAGCCGGTAATCGGGTCGGGTGGGGTAATCCCGCCTCCGGAGGAGTATTGGCCCCGTATCAGGGACATCTGCGACAGGCACGACATTCTCCTGATCATGGACGAGGTAATCACGGGTTTCGGTCGGACCGGCAAGATGTTCGCACAAGAGCACTGGGGAGGAATCCGCCCGGACATGGTAAGTCTTGCAAAGGGGATCAGCTCCGGTCACATCCCACTTGGAGCGTGCGTGATGCGCGGCGATATATATGACTCCATCGGCGAAAACCTGGATGAGCGGATGCCTATAATGCATGGTTTTACATACCAGAATCACCCTGTGGCCTGTGCCGCGGGTCTGGCCAACATCCAGGTTATCGAGGATGAGGGGCTTGTTCAAAGGTCGGCCGAGAACGGCGAATACCTGCTTGAGAATCTCCAGGGCCTGGCCAGATACGATTCCGTCGGCGATGTCAGGGGCCTGGGCATGCTTGCCGCGATCGAGCTTGTCGCGGACAAGAAGACCAAACAGCCTATCCTGCCGGAGAACTCAGCCCCGGACCTCCTGGTTGACCTCTGTTGGGACAAGGGCGTTTACATACGGTCATCCACCATGGAGACAGTATGCATCGCGCCGGCACTGATCATGGAGAAATCCCATATTGACAGGATCGTGGAAACCATAGATGAGTGCATCCCGGAGATGGAAAAGAAATTAATGAAAAGATAAACCCGGGTGTCTATCATCCCGGGCGATGAGAAGAACTAAGCGAGGACGAGGAGCAATGATTATCGGTGTGCCCGGAGAGATCAAGACTCATGAATACAGGGTAGGCATGATTCCTGCCGGAGTCCGGCCCCTGGTGCGGGAAGGTCACACAGTGCTGGTGGAGTCCGGGGCTGGTGAGGTCGCGGGGTATCCGGACAAGGAATACCGGGAAGGCGGAGCCAGGCTTATCAAGGATACAAACGAGCTTTGGCGCAAAGCGGACTTGGTAGTCAAGGTAAA
Organism: uncultured bacterium; assembly: GCA_964580655.1. Classification (GTDB taxonomy): domain Bacteria; phylum RBG-13-61-14; class RBG-13-61-14; order RBG-13-61-14; family CAZOMR01; genus CAZOMR01. Next base: position 2,774 of record CAZOMR010000134.1, on the reverse strand, counting down.
GGAACCCCAGTCCGGGGAATATGATCGGCTCAGACGAGGCCAGACAATTCTCTGCTACCTCCATCTGGCGCCTTTGCGCGAACTAACCGGAGTGCTCGTGGACCGCGGCGTCAATGCTGTTGCTCTTGAGACGATCCAGACCGATGAAGGGCATCTGCCGTGCCTGATGCCGATGAGTGAGATAGCGGGCCGCATGTCCATTATAGTTGGTGCCAATTATTTAATGTTGTATCCATATGGACCGGGAGTCCTGCTTGGGGGTGTGCCCGGGGTTCCACCCTGCGAGGTCCTGGTGCTCGGAGCAGGCACTGCCGGGACCAACGCGGCCCGGCTGGCCGCGGGCCTGGGCGCGCATGTGCACATCATGGATATAAACCTGGGCCGGCTGGCTTACCTTGATGAGATATTCAACGGCAGGATCACCACCATGATGTCTAACGAGTATAACATCGAGAGATATGTCCCGGACGCGGACCTTCTGGTGGGAGCTGTCCTGGTTCCGGGAGAAAAGGCGCCTGTTCTGGTATCCGGAAATTTGGTAAAGATGATGCGTAAGGGATCAGTCATTGTGGACATTGCAGTGGATCAGGGGGGGTGCATAGAGACCACGCATCCGACCACTCACGATGACCCGGTATATCAGGTTCACGGGGTTACTCATTATTGCGTGGCGAACATGCCGGGAGCAGTATCAAGGACAAGCACCGAGGCCCTGACCAATGCGACCTTTCCGTATGTAAGGAAGATTGCCGGACTCGGCCTGGAGAATTCCGCGTCCGAAGACCCTGCCCTTCGGAGAGGTATAAACATATACACGCGAAAAGGCGAGTCAAAAGGAATGGTGACTTGCGAGGGTGTGGCCCTGGCGCATGGATTGCCCTATGTGCCTTGCGAGAAGGCCGTGGCCGGAAGTGGGTGAGGCAGTAAGCGAAGGCTCTTTTCTAGCTGGATTGAAGACAGGCGCATAATAATGCAAAAGAAGAAGCGAAAGCAGGGAATCTATAAGGCCGCTAACAAGCGGCGCAAGATTCTGCGTGCGGCGGAGAAGGAATTCGCGAACAATGGCTTTGCAGGGGCCCGCATGAAGAATATCGCACACGCCGCGGGTCTTGACAAGGCCACTCTTTACCACTATTTCAAGACCAAGCATGACATCTACACCGCGGTTCTCTACGAGGTTACCCATGCCTTTACCGTCCTGAGCAGTAAGGGCATTGACCATGATACTGATCCCGGGGATGAGCTCACGGAGTATGTGGGAAGCATAATAAATTTTCTCAACAAACACAGATCCTTCGCCCTGATCCTGCGTCGGGAATTCACTGACCCGGGCCGTGTGCGCAAGTCTATTATTAATGAGGCGCTCTCGCCTCTGATCCGGCAGGTTCGCGAGTGGGTTCTGGAAAACATTGAAAAGGAAGAATTACAGGAGGTTGACCCTGAGCACACCCTTTACTCGCTTTACGAGATATTGTTTGGCTACTTCACGCTCAACAATGAGATCGCCAGGCTGTTTTTCAGCGATAGCCCGTACGAAAAGGATATGCTTCTGCGACGCAAGGCTCATATCACCCAGATGATCCGCAGGCTCCTTGTCCCGGAAGAAATGCTGAAAGATAAAGCCGGATGAGCATACTTGATCCATGCTTTGTGCATTTATATTTTAATCAGGAAAAGTTATAAGGGGGTATGAGATGAAGACCCTGGTAACAGGTGCGGCTGGATTTATCGGTTCAAGTGTGGTGCGTGAGGTTCTGGCCGACGGCCAGGAGGTCCGGGCCATGGTTCTGCCTGGCGAGGATCAGCGCAACATAAAGGGACTAGACCTGGAGGTGGTTGAGGGAGACCTGCTTGACCCGGACTCACTTGATAGTGCGCTGAACGGCTGTAACAGGCTCTACCAGCTTGCGGCCATCTACCGGCACTGGCATCCCAGGGGAGGCGAATTCATACGGAAGGTCAACATCGAGGGCACGAGGAACATCCTTGAGGCCGCACTCAAGCATGATCTTGAGCGGGTGGTATATACAAGCTCCATATCCTCCGTCGGGTTCCACCCGGACCGCCCGAGCACCGAGGCGGACTTTCCCAGAGAGGAGGACTGCCATCGTCAGCCCTACCGTGACTCAAAGTTCAAGAGCGAGAAGATAGCCCTTGATTACGCAAAGAGGATGCCCATTATCATCGTGAACCCGGCATCGCCTATCGGGGTCCGCGACTGGGCGCCCACCCCCACAGGCCGCACCATCCTGGACTTCCTTAATGGCAAGATGTTCGCGTATGTGGATGTCGGGGTCAATCTGATAGATGTGGAGGACCAGGCAAAGGGGTTTGTCCTTGCTGAGAAAAATGGCAAGGTCGGAGAACGCTACATCCTTGGCAATGTCAATATCTTTCTAAAGGAGTTCCTTGATAAAATTGCAGAGATGACTGACTTGAAGCCGCCTGTATACAAATTTCCAAAACCTCTCTTGCGGGTTTTCGCCGAGCTCAACCAGTTTATCTCCGACATCATCAAGGTCCCTCCAGTGGCCGCAGTCGAGCAGGCACTCCATACTCACTATAATGAATTCGTGGACTGCTCAAAGGCTGTGAAGGAACTCGGCCTTCCTCAAAACGACATAAGCATCGCAATCTACAAGGCCGCGAATTATTACCTTGAAACGGGCGCAATCAACCCGGAACGCAAAAACATGATAAACCTCAAAAACCCCTGAATATGTGCAAGTTGAGGCTGTGCCGAAACCTGGAGGAAGAATTTAGTCTCGACTCAC
>CAZOMR010000133.1:0-9092 GCA_964580655.1 uncultured bacterium | reverse complement strand
GGAGGAATTATATGACCTCAAGGCCGACCCTTATGAGATCAATAACCTGGCTTTTGATCCGAGCTACCGTGAGACACTGGAGCGCATGCGCGAGGCCAACCGGAATTTTCTACTCCAGATTCATGATGCTGGCTTTCTCCATGAATCCGAGATGGTGATTCGGTCCAGGGGCTCCACGCCCTACGAGATGGTGCGTGATGAAAGGGAATATGACCTGGAGCGCATCATGGACGCGGCCGATGTGGCTGGTAAGCGCGATCCGGATGAGATCGGGAGACTGATCGAATTCCTCAAAGACCCTGACAGCGGGGTGCGTTACTGGGGGGCTTTAGGATGCGTTGCACTTGAGAAGAAGGCGGGGCCTGCCATGGCGAGCCTTACCAAAGCCCTGGATGACTCCTCGCCGTGCGTGCGCGTTGCCGCGGCTGAGGCTCTTTGCAAGCTGGGCCAGTGCGACAAGGCGCTGCCGGTTTTAGAGGAAGCGCTTTCGCACCCGAACATATATGTCGGCCTGCATGCGGCGGACGCCTTGTATAATGTTCAAGAAATTACCGGCCCTGTTTTCGAGAGAAAGAAAAAGAAAGCGGTCAAAAAAGCGCGGAGGCTGGTTACATTAAACGCGATAAGGTAAGCGTGTTTGAATTTCAAAAAAATAAGAGTGGTCAAGGGAGAGAAAGAATGAAAGATGAGATAAAATGCCGAGGCAACAGTTGCGACTCTGGGGTGCTGTCCCGGCGCGGATTTCTGGGACGCTCCGCGGCTCTCGGGGCTTCATCGGCCCTGTTCCCGTTTGTCCGGGCCGCATCCGCTTCGCAAGCCAAGGCCGTGACCGGAGATAGACTGGCCGTCACGATGTGGGACTTTTCATGGCTTACCCGCCGGAGCGCTTCGGAGGCCGAGTATGCGGATTTTGACCGGGTGTTAGATGATCTCTCCGAGCGCGGCTATAACTGTGTGCGCATGGATGCATTTCCACACTTGGTCGCGGCCGGGCCTGACGGAGGCATCCAGGAGCGGTTTACCATGTTGCCGCAAAAACCGGCCTTTATGTGGGGCAATCACACGGAGGTCGAGGTTGAGCCCAGGGCTGGCATTATCGAGTTCATGGGGAAATGCAAGGCTCGGGGAATCCGTGTGGGCCTGTCCTCGTGGTTCCAGCCCGATCTCAGCCATCGCGTGGGCATGGTCAACACGCCGGAAGATTTTGCTCGAGTCTGGGGAGAAACCCTGGAACTGATTGATTCGCATCATCTGCTCGACATAGTTGAATGGGTGGACCTGTGTAATGAGTTTCCCTTAAAAGTATGGGCGCCCGGGGCGGTGAAATACATGAATGAGGCTTCTGGGAAGAAAATGCCCCTGATGTTGAATATGTATAATTCCGATCAAAAGGATGTCTTTTCACGGTTCATGAAGGAGTCCATTGATCCGCTCAAGAGCCGCTTCCCGGACCTTGCTTACTGCTACTCCTTCGCCGAAGTTAATGCGGATGCTCTCCAGGGTGTGGACCTCTCATGCTTTGATGTTCTCGAGCCCCACTTATGGCTCAACATGAACATCTCCTTTGCTGTGCTGTCCGGGCTCTGGGCCACTCTTGCCGGGATTCCAAAGGCCACTTACGGTGCAAGCATACCCTCGGCATTTTATTACCGGGCTCTTCGCGGAACCTGGATTAAATGGCTTGGAGGGAAGATAGACAGGTGGGCCGAGTTTGCCAGCAAGAGGGGCCTTCCGCTCTACACGACCGAGGCATGGGGCCCTGTCAATTACGATGATCTTCCTCCCCATGATAATGACCGCGAATGGAGATGGGTAAAGGACATTGCAGGGCGGGCAATTGATATGGCTATTGAGTGCGGCTGGAAGGGCATCTGCTCAAGCAATTTCTGCGGGCCTCAACATCCCGGGATGTGGAATGACATAGAATGGCACCGGAGCGTGACCCGAAGAATACTGGGTTGAAATTTTTCGGCTATACCACCTGCGGCCATCGTGACTGACTTGCTCAATAAATTCAATACCTTCGTGAGGATTCACTCAGATATTGCAACACACGGAAGGCGAATCAAGTTCTCGATTCTGAGAAGTTCTCATATCTTAGAAATAATAATATTAAGCTTCCTCGCTTTTTTAGCCTCGCTTTTCCGAAATTAAGTATGGTTCCCCCTGAATTAACTGGGAATGAGCTGTAGGGAATTGCAGAGACCGGTTTCTGGCTTGCTTCTTGCTTCAACTAGAGAGTATAAATCTAAGGAGGACAAGGAATGACGAAGGGGTTTTATATATTCTTGATTGGGACAGGGATTCCGCTCGTGTTTTCTGGTATCCTCCTATGCCAGGACCTGTGCAATAGGGTCGAAATGAAGCCGGTGCTTTCCCTGGAACAGATCAGACAGAATGAATTCGTGGATTTTCTTTGTGAGATAATGGGCCTGAAGGATAAGCCGGAATGGCCGAGCGACATCTCCGGGATGACCCCTGAGCAGTATTATAAGATGGAAGTAGAGTTGCTTGTGAAGTATGGTTTTCCACCAATCTTCATGGGAATCGAGCCTGTGCGGATTGTCAACCGAAGGTATTTCTCCTCGTTGATGTTTCAGATCGCCATGGAAGTAGATAAACAGGTGCAGACGGACTGCGTGGATGCGCATACCGAGACCGGGCAACTGCAATGCCTGGTGGATCATAAATGGCTTTATACCAAGGAGGGTCGCATCTACCGGCAAGAAATTCTTTCTATCCTTTGCAATAAAAGAAAAGATATTAAAAAATTGATTCCAGCGCCTCCGATTGAGATTTTACCGATTAGGGCAGAGGAGTTCCTCGAGGCCACCCTGGAGACTCCAGCCAGCCAGAGCTTCTGATAGATCGGCTAATTCAAATCGCTTAAGCAGTGGAAAGCTGTTGGGCAAAAAATAACCCCGCTCTCCCCCTGGGTAAGCGGGGCCTGATAAAAGGAATTGATGCTTCAGAGCTTGATGACCTTTGTGGTCTGTAGCCCTTTGGGCGTGTCAATGAAGTCGAACTCAACCTCCTGTCCGTCAATCAGGGACTTATAGCCTTCACCCTCAATCGTGGAAAAATGGACAAAGATGTCCTCTCCTGTGCCCTGCTCAATAAATCCAAAGCCCTTACTGTCATTAAACCATTTTACCTGCCCCTTCTGCATTTCTCTATACTCCTTTCCCCCGAACATTAAGGCTGATTTAGCAAATCATTAAACCTGAGTTAAGGATAGCACACGATTACAGGTTTGTCAAGTAAAAAATTAACCTGGCTTAATTATTTTTTAATTTAAGGGCACAGAAGAATTGCTATTCATGGGTGCAAAATTAAATAGTTTCAAGCAGATAGAACGAGAAAAACACGGCATAGATTTTTTTATTTAGTTAAAATTCTCAGTTTGTGATAAGGCGGCTAGAATTCCGCTTCATTCATCTCCAGGGGGGTCCGATCAGGTGTACGGATGGTCTGGAGGCGCGTGATAGCGATCGGGAGATTTTTTCGGGCAAAGAACTTTGCGGTCTGGAGCTTTGTCTGGTAGAAGTTCTGATCCGGGGGATTGGTCTTAATGGCATGGAGCGCTATTGATGCTTGTTCCAGCATCAGCCATGCGACGACCATATCTCCGAGGCAGTCCAGGTAAGGGCAGGCGACCAGGTTAAAATAAGCCGGGTCTTCGGCGCGCAGAGGCCTGAGAAAGTCCGTGATCTCTTTCAGCACTTGTCTGGCTTCCTTTAAGAGCGCTATCTCTGGGGCCAGGTCTTTCGTGTCTTTCTCGGCAGAGATAAATTTTTCCATCTCATCTATGAGGGCCTTGAATGCGGCCCCTTCCTTCATAAAGACCTTTCGGCCCAGCAGGTCCAGGGCCTGGATTCCGTTTGTTCCCTCGTAGATGCTTGTGACCTTGGCGTCTCGGAGGAACTGTTCCATGGGATAATCACGGGTATAGCCGTATCCTCCGAGACAGAGGAAAGCCAGACCAAGGACATCGTAGCCCCGGTCCGATGCGTAGGACTTGCAGATAGGGGTGAGTATTTCCAGGAGGTTTGAATAGCGCTCGCGCTCCTGTTCATCCGGGTGAATTCTTGCAAGGTCGTAATACAAGCCGGATAGATAGAGCAAGGCCCTGAGCCCTTCCACTGTGCTCTTCATGGTCAAGAGCATGCGCCGGACATCAGGGTGGCGGATGATGGGCACGCTCGGACCCTTCCTATCCATGACATCCGCGCCCTGGATTCTTTCTTTGGTATAGGCCAGGGCCTGCTCGTATGCGCATGAGGCCTGGCCCAGGGCCTGCATACCCACGGAGATCCGAGCCTCGTTCATCAACTGGAACATGTAGATCAAGCCACGGTTAGGCTCGCCCACGAGCCAGCCCAGGCACTCGTTGTTTTCGCCGAAAGCTAGCTGGCATGTTGCGGACCCGTGAAGGCCCATCTTGTTCTCCACCGCAATGCACTGGACATCATTGGCCTCGCCCAGGCTTCCGTCGGGATTGACCCGGATCTTAGGCACCAGGAACATGCTTATCCCACGCACCCCCTCTGGCGCACCCTTGATCCGGGCAAGCACCATGTGGATGATGTTCGGCGTCAGGTCATGCTCGCCGGCCGAGATGAAGGCCTTGGTGCCCTGGACCTTGTAGACCTTTCCATCCACAGGCACGGCCTGCGTCTTGATGTCTCCGAGGTGAGAGCCAGCCTGCGGCTCGGTCAGAGCCATGGTCCCGGACCAGACCCCGGTGTAAAGCCTCTCAGTATAGAGGGCCTTCATCTCATCATCTCCGAAGCTCTCCACAAGATGGCCCACCCCGTGAGTAAGACCCGGGTAGATCATGAATGCCACGCATCCTCCTTCAAAAAGTTCCAGAGCCATCATCCGGATAACCGTAGGCATGCCACCTCCGCCATACTCCGGGTTGCGCGAGACAGCTATCCAGCCGCCTTCGGAAAACTTCTGATAAGCAGAATGAAACGCAGAAGGAAGGCTGACCCTGCCTTTATCGAATTTGGCCCCCTCCCTGTCCGAAATCTCATGGATCGGCGCAAGCTCGTTTTTTGTGAACTTGATCGCCTCGTTGAGTATCATGTCGAATTCCTCTTTGCTGAATTCGGTAAATGGTTCATGCTTGCAGAGCTCTTCTATCTTCATGTGCTCAAACAGCACGAACCTGACATCTCGCTCGTTTATCATGAAATTATTGGCCATGTTCCTTTTCCTCCATTAAGGCAAAATGGATCTATTGTCTCCGAGAATTCTTGTCGTAATCCTCGATTTTCTCCTTTATCTTTGGCCGGGCATCAGAAAAGAAAGGCTCGGCAAACTGGAGTGTCCATGTTCGGTCTTCAAAGGATCGGCTCATCACCTGCTTTAAAAATCTTTCCTCAAAATCTTTAATCCTGGAACCATAAATATGATATGAATCTGATTCATCAACAAATCTTCCGAGCCTAACCTTTTTTCCAGCCTTATTTGAGATTCTTTTTGCCATATTCTCCATCAGGGAGATGAATGCGAAGTCATTCATGAAAGCCGCATCATAGGCATCGCGACTCCTGAATCGCATGTTCATATTCAGCCACCATATATCATTCTCATCCGGCATGATCCGGAACCACAGGCTCTGGAGGCAAGGCGGGTCAGCAATTCCCTCGTCCTGCCATGCCTTCCAGGTGACCGCCTGCCAGCGCCGGCTTATGGGCGAGCGAGAGAGCCCCTCCACTACGGCCTCGATCTGATCCACAGTGTCCTTTCTTCCAGGGACTGAATACTTGAAGAGCCGCTCGTGGTAGGTGTATTCCCATCTTTTGTCATCCGGGTCATCGGGATTCCGGATCCAGTGATCCTTGATGCCAAATAACACCTCCTGGCGATATTCCTCAAGATCATCAAGACTCCCCGGAAAGCACCGGTGCAACATCGGATCGGAGAGTGGCTCATCCACGATCATGCGCATTGTGCAGTCGCGGCTCGGGGGGTCAATGTAGTTGCCGGAGGAATTCTTGCTGTCGTATTCCGTGCGGATCTCTGCGCCGTAATGATAGAGTGCGAGGAGTGAATTCTCCCAGGCCTCCGCAAGGCCTTTGCCGCGCACAGAGATAACCGCGATGTTCCCCTTGCCCGCGGGAATCTCTATAAAGGTTTTATCCTTGCGCGATTCAATCAATCCGGAAATATCAACCATGGTTGAATATCCTCAAGAGGCGCAAATAACATCTTTACCCATGTAATCCCGAATTGCGGCTGGAACCTCGACAGAGCCATCCTCTTGCTGATAGTTCTCAAGTATGGCAATGAGGGTCCTGCCAATGGCCAGTCCCGATCCATTGAGTGTATGGACAAATTCTGTTCCCTTTTTCTTGTCATCGGGCCGGAACCGAATGTTGGCGCGCCGTGCCTGAAATTCGGTGCAGTTTGAGCACGAGGAAATCTCGCGGTATGTGTTCTGTGCAGGGAGCCAGACCTCGAGGTCATAGGTCTTGGCCGCGCTGAATCCGAGATCACCGGTGCAAAGCGAGACCACCCTGTATGGAATCTCGAGAATCTGAAGCACGCGCTCTGCATCCCGGGTCAGGGCTTCAAGCTCTTCAAGGGATTTATCCGGGTGCGTGAACTTGTATAGTTCCACCTTGTTGAACTGGTGCTGGCGGATCAGGCCCCGGACATCCTTGCCGTAGGACCCTGCCTCGCTTCTGAAGCATGGAGTATACGCGCATAACTTGAGCGTCAGGTCTGATTCGGAAAGAATCTCATCGCGAAAGATATTCGTGAGCGGGACCTCCGCTGTCGGAACCAGATACTGATCAAAGGGGCTGACCTTGAAGAGCTCATCCTCGAACTTGGGCAGGTTCCCGGATGCGATGAAGGACTCGCGGTTGGCCATGAAGGGCGGCAGAATCTCGGTGTAGCCGTGCTCGCGGGTATGAAGCTCCAGCATGAAATTCATCAGCGCGCGCTCAAGCCTTGCGCCCATGCCGGATAGCAGGGTAAAGCGGGCTCGGGCTATCTTGGCCCCGCGTTGAAAGTCAAGGATACCGAGGTTCTCGCCGATAGCCACATGGTCTTTCGGCTCGAATTCAAATTCCCTCGGCACGCCCCAGGTGCGTTCCACACGGTTTGCACTCTCATCAGGCCCTCGGGGAACGGAAGAATGCGGGACGTTGGGAATGATCAACATACGCTCGCGGATTTGGCTGGCCACCTTTTCCATATCCGCCTCTATTGACTTGATCTGGTCCGGGATGGCCTTCATCTCGGCCTTGAGCTCTTCCGCGGCCCCGGTATCCCCCTGCTGAATGAGAATTCCTATATCCTTTGATGCCCTGTTCCGCCTGCTTCGGAGTGCATCAGCCTTGCTCTGGAGATTTCTCCTTTTCAGATCCAGTTCGGCTATGGCCTCAAGGTCATAGCTCTCCCCCCGCGTGGCAAGCGCATCACCCACCGCATCCATGTTCTCCAGGATATATTTTAAATCCAGCATTTCAGGTGTCCGCTTTTCAGGCGACAATCTATCATCTTAAAGGCTGGCGGTCAAGAAAGGCGGGAAAGATAAAAAGCGATAATAGGGCTAAACCGTAGCGAGCCGTTTTAATTCCTTGACCAGCTCTTCCGGCTCGTCCACTATCCGGAAAATTTCCAGGTCTTCGGGTGAAATCCGGGCTTGGGCCAGGACTGTATTTTTCAGCCAGTCAATCAGCGGTTGCCAGTAAGAGCTCTCCACGAGGAATACCGGGAAGGGTTTGATCTTATGCGTCTGGATCAGGGTTATGGATTCAAATAGTTCATCCATTGTTCCGAATCCTCCGGGCATGATGATATAGGCCTGCGCATATTTCACGAACATGACCTTGCGCACAAAGAAATATCTGAAGCTCATCCGGATATTGGCATAAGAATTGGGCTTTTGCTCAAAGGGAAGTTCGATGTTCAGCCCTATTGACTTTCCGCCAGCCTCTGTCGCACCCTTGTTGGCCGCCTCCATCACACCGCCGCCTCCTCCGGTGATGACCGCGAACCCGCATTGGGCACACCGGCGGGCAATGGTCTCGGCCTTCTCGTAAATCTCATCCCCCGGGTTCACCCTGGCCGAGCCGAACATGGTCACCGCAGGATAAACATTCTGAAGCTCCTCGATGCCCTCCACAAGCTCGGCCATGATCCGGAAGATCCTCCAGGACTCGCCCTTCTCAATCGCATCTATAAGATATTGCCGCTCTTCCATCATCAAATCCTTTTCCCGTAGCTCTCTCTCTCTCAGGCTCGAGGCACTCCTTTTTTGAATCCCTCGGCCTTTCAATCTACCATCTCAAGTCCTCAAGGGCCTTCGGACCAGCGTGAAAACCCGACAGTCAATGTCGTTTGAAGCACCTGGAAAGAATCGTGAGCTATCAAGCCGAATTCATAGGATGTCTTGTCCGCTATTACCAGTCCAAGGCGATCATTGATCATAATGTGCACCCCGGCCTCTATCCCCGCCTGATACAAATCCAGTCTTGAATGAGACAGGTCATCAGCATCATCATCTTCGCCCTCCGAAAGGCTCAACTCGCCGAAACCTGCTCCAACCCCGATCCCTATGTAAGGCCTGACCCTTGAATCGTGCTCATAAAAAAACTTGCTCTCTATCATCACGCTGGCGGAGTAAGCGGAAAAGTCCCTTGTCCCATATTCGGAAAATTCATATTCACTCAAATTCAAGTTTTTCAGATCAATACTCGCACCATAATAGTTCATCCAGTGCAGGGCATCTGCGGATTTCCTGGATAAAGTGTCAAAACTAAAGTCCAGCTCCTCGGCCAGTCCATTGGCAGGGGAGAACCAGGGGGATATGCCCAGGTCTATCTCCTGAAAGCTTCTACTGCCGTAAAAAATATCAAACCCGGAATCCTTATCCTCCCAGACCTGGGACCAGAGCGTGAGTGGAAAGGCCAGAAATAAAACCGCCACCGCTATCCCTCCAATCCGCATCATCACTCCACCCCCTTTTTGCCGCATCAACTCTACTAATTTTACCTCTATCGAGGCAGAGTGTCAATCATTTCAATCTGGACTTTCCCCAAAATTTTCAGCCATCGAACAGAGGTATGAAC
>CAZOMR010000132.1:7227-9139 GCA_964580655.1 uncultured bacterium | reverse complement strand
ACGCGTTCGCTTCCCTCGTTCTGGATCGCCGCCAATTCTTGATACCCATCGGGACAACACTGATCCTCTCTCCCCAGGCAACCTTGTCGGGAACTCAAATTTTTGGGGAATGTCCAGTCAAATTCTTGTCTTGACCTGCTTCGGTATCTCGGATATGTTCGTAAGCGGATCAAGAACCCTATACAAAGGAGAGAGGGAAGTAGCAATGGCATGGGCAAGAAATGCGATAATGATTTTCTTGGTTTTTCTCTTGGTTACCGGACTCAAGGTCATGGCCGATCCTGTGCCATATCCTGCATTTGTTTTCGGGCACTGGGTTTGGGAGGATGAGTCCACAGACAAGAGTTTGCGGGACCTGGTAAAGGGGTATCAGGAGCGGGGCATCCCGGTTTCAGCGGTCATCATAGACAGCCCGTGGGAGACAGCTTATAACACATTTGAGTTTGACCGGAACCTTTTCCCTGACTATGAGCGACTGCTGAAGGAGCTAAACGAGCAGGGCATCTCGGTCATACTCTGGATAACCTGTGCGATCAACAAGGAAGACCCGGATTATGAGTATGCGCTTGAAAAGGGATATTTTGCCCCTGGCCTGGAGGAATACAAATGGTGGAAGGGCGTAGGGGGCTTGATTGACTATGAGAACCCACAGGCCCTTGAATGGTGGCATAAAAGGGTTGACCGCGTGATGAATTTGCCGTTTGACGGCTGGAAGGTGGACGGGATTGACGGGCTCATCGCGTTAAAGGGCCTTAACATTAGGCAGGAATACGCGCGGAATTACTATCCTGATTTTTATCATTACACGAAGGAGAAGACAGGCAGGAACACAGTGATCATGGCACGCGGCATCGAGATTTTCAGCGAGCATACCCTGGGCCTGCCCGGATGGGTCAACCCTCTCAAGGCAGGAATTCCGCTGGAGTATGCGCCAAGGGAGGTCAGCTTTGCCACATGGATGGGGGATCAGGACCCCACATGGAACGGCATGAGGGCGGCATACAGGAGTTTCAAGAAGAGCGCGCTTGAGGGCTATCTTGTTCCGGGTTTTGACATCTTTGGCTACAGGGACGGGGAGCCGGATAAAGAGCTGTTCTTGCGCTGGGCCCAGTGGGGCGCTTTCTCGCCTTTTATGGAGAATGGAGGGATAGCGGAGCACAGGCCCTGGGCTTATGGCCATGACGCGGTAGAGATATATAGGCATTATGCTGTCTGGCACGAGGAGCTTGGATGGTATTTGTACAGCATTGGGGAAGAAAGGTTTGAGAATGGCAGGTCTCTGGTCAAGCCAGCAGGGAAAGGCTATCTTCTGGGGGATGATATATATGTTCAGCCTATCCTCAAACCAGGGCTTGAAAAAAAGCAAGTCATAGTCCTGCCAGAGGGGTCTTTCCGGGACTGGAATGATTTGAGCAAGAGATACTGCTCTGGCGAGAAGACACATCTGGGCTACCCGATTCACGAGTTCCCTGTTTTTATCCGGGAGGGCGCACTCATTCCGCTATGGGTGAAATCAGAATTCGCAGGCCACAGGCTCAAACACGAATTCTCAGAGCAAAATACTCTCTTGCTTCTGCCGGGTGAAGGGAGAGGAGAAACAAAGTTGATATATCTCGATGGAATGAAAGCAAAACTGGAATGGACAAGAAAGCAGGATGAAGTAAAGGTTCGACATACAGGACAAAGCAAAGAGCTGGTACTGATCGTGGAAGGCGCGTTAGAAAAACCTGAGACGGTCATACTTTCTGGAAAGAACATTGAGAACATTGAGAAAGTTGAAAAAAAATCATGCGATGACATCATGCCCGCCTCTGGTTCAGCCTATTGCATGAAAAACAACCGCCTCTGGATCAAAATAGAACCATATGAAAACAGCTTTGATTTGAAAATAAAATTCTGAATTCACCGCAAA
>CAZOMR010000132.1:0-7127 GCA_964580655.1 uncultured bacterium | reverse complement strand
AGACGCAAAGAACGCAGAGAATTCATATTCAGTATTTTTATAAATTTAGGGAAACAGACACTCTTGTCTGTTGATTTTTCAATATCATAAATTGAAAATTGACCTGTTCTACGAAGCCTTGGCGCCCGTCTTCCACAGTAGCAGGCGACTGCTACGGAGGATGGAAAGTAGAAAACTCTTACCCCGAAATCTCGAAATCTTGCTGCTCTTGCAGCCATTCTCTGAGTGCGCGAACATCTATTCGGTCAATTGCCTTCTCAAGGTCGCGACGATTGACAATGCGCAGGATAACCACCTTCTTCTTGTGCGGCCAGAATATCGTCCGAAAATCTCCGGTCTTGATCTCCCAGTAGTCCTCACCGCGAAGCCTCTTGACCTTGCCGGGAGGCCGGGGCGGGGTTTCCGGGAGTTCCAGGTCATCGAGAACCTGGAGGGCATAGCGCTTCTCCAACTTGAGAAGGTCCCGCTGTGCACGAGGCGCGTAGGCAAGCTCTCGTTTATCCACGGCGGCGTTCGATTCGCCTTTTTATGCTTTCGTGATCAATTCCGCCTTTCTTCTCGTATTCGCGGCGCGCGGCTTCGACTTCTTTAAGGAGAGTCGGGTGATGAGCAAGGATAAAGTCCTCGATCAGGTTCTCATCCAGGTAGACTAAAGCCGCGGCAGGCTTGCCGTTTCGTGTCACAATCACATCCTCATTGGCAAGCTGGTCAAGCAACCTGGATGTGTTGTTCCTGAGTTCGCGCATGGCTATAAATTTCATCGGATGCCCCCTGTAGGCTATATGGCCTACAATAAGATTATAACGCAGTGTGAACATTGTCAAGCGAAATCAAAATCGGGGTCAGGGTAAGATTGACTTAACACTTGACGGCTGTATAAAAATAAGGACGCCTCCCTGTTTTTATCGAGAAGCGTCCCTATTTATTCCCTTGGCGGCGATGTGGTATATTTCAGCTTACTGACTCACCTCGATCTTGACCGGCTCGACTTCGTCGCGGATGTCGGGGGTATAGTATTCGTAAGCCGAGCTTTTGGGTGTCTTTGCCTTGACCGGGTATTTGGCCTTGAGCTTGTAAGAGAAAGTGAGCGGCTCTTTGGGCAAGATCTCTCTTACATAGACTGTTATCTGCCTTCCGGTCATGGTGTATTTCTCGATCTTTCCATCATTCTTCAGCTCTTCAAACGCCTCGGTGAGCACCTTGAACCCAGGCGGTATTCCGAGGTCCAGTATGATCATCTCGGTCCGCTTTTTTGCCCGGTATGCTACGCGGACATCAGCGGTCAGGGTCTCGTCAGCCGCGAGTTCGGTCCGGTCGTATTTCAACTCAATAGTCAAAGGCTCTTCCGCGATAAGTCCCTTGGCCTCTTGCCATGGCAGGTAGTATGCGGCCGCGACCTGATACATCAGCCCGAGCTCCTGGCTCGGCTCGATTACTATGTCGTTCTTGCCTTCCCTGACAACTCCCTTGAAATCAAGGAGTCTCAGGACATCCGAGTCTTCAGGGGTTATCTTGACCACCTTGCGCTCGCCGTTCACATTGACCATTATCTCGGCACGTACATCCTCGGCCGCACCGGCCTCTGCGGCCAGCAAGGTCTTCAGGGTCAGGATGGTAGCCTGTGTGGTCTGGAAAGTGCCGAAGCTGTCCTTCTGAGTGGTAAGCCAGTTCATGCCCTTGTTCACTGTCGCGATGTGAACATTGGCCTTGATGAAGGAGTAAAGTATAAGCGCGGTGGTCTCGATGGCCGCGGCACTGCCTGTGCCGTGCACTGCTGTCTCGCCCGCAGGCTCCCAGTGAACCGTGCGGGTCTTGGCATCCTCGATCCGAATTTCATGAATGCGGTCGAGAAGCGCTCTTGTCTCTTTATCACGCGGGTCAAAGTTCACAAGCGCATTTGCCGCGAGAGCCAGGGTGTATGCATCCTTGGCCTCTTGCATGTGAGCCTTTATATATTCTGCGGCCTTGTCAGTGGCGTTGCCCTGGTATCCGCTTTCAAGAAGTGCCCAGGTGATGTAGGCGGTATTGAGAAGGGTGCTCCGGGAGAAGGCATCGCTGGAGAGTGTCTCAAGCCAGTGCTGGACCGGCTTCCACGAGCCGTCCTTTTCCTGCTGATCTACAAGCCACCTCTGCGTGCGCGTGATCACATCCTCGTCAATGTCATAGACCTTGCTCATGTCCGAGAACTCCATGAGCCCGTATGCTGTGAGCACCTTGTGCGCCGGGGCCTGGCCGAACCACTCAAAACCTCCTCCCGGAACCTCGAAGCTCAATAGCCGCTGGTATCCGAGGTTAATGAATCCCTCGGCCTTCATCTGTATATCGGGCTTGATCTGCCCGGTCTTCTTCATGTATGCGAGCACCATGACATTAGGGTAGGTAGTGCTCGTCGTCTGCTCGAAACAGCCGTTGGGCATGCGGAAGATTCCATCCATGCCTTCAAGCACCTGGCTGAACACCCCGGGATATATCTTGACGATCAGCTTGCTCGCACCGTCAATGGCATCTCCGGGAATCTCAATAGTCTTCTCTATGCGCCCGGCCAGTTGTCCATTTGCGACCGTGTCAAAGCGCCTGCCATCCGGCAATATCTCCACGGACCGCTTGATCGCATCATCCATGCCCTCCCCGAGTGCGTAGATCGTGAGGGTCTTCTTTCCAAGTCCCTTGACCTTGATCCTGTAAAAGCGCACTCCAACCTCGCCCGCCTCAAGCTCGATCTTCTGCACACGGTCGCCCAGAAGCTCGAACCAGTCCTCAAGTTCGGCTTCAAGCTCGATCTCTTGAGAGGAATCAAGATAATTGTAAACAGCGACAGGCACGCTCACCTCGTCGCCCTGGGTAAGGGATGTCGGGAAGTCAATATCAACGAAGAAGTCCTGGAACGCGCGTATGCCCTGTGCGAAAGACCCGAACAGCCCGTCCAGGGAGTGCGCGGTCGCGGACATTCTCCATGTGGTGATTGAGTCGGCCATTGGAATGCGCAGTTGGGCTCTTCCGCGCGAATCGGTTATGAGCGAAGGGATCCAGAGCAGTGTTTCCGGAAAGTATTCCCGGATGTGAATCTGGGCCTTGCGAGCCTTGCGGTCTGCCCCCCCGGCAGTGCCGATGTAACCGAGTGCGGATGATCCTTTATCCGCCTCCATCGCGGGCATGGGAAAGGCTTGCGGTATGGCCTTTTCAGCCACAGCGAAAGCACGGTTTCTCCAGACACCGTCTTTTCCTCTCGGCATCTTCATGTCGCTCCATGCATGCTGATAGATGTAAGGATTTGTGACATCATCGTTGGTCCCGGGCTTTCCGTCCGGGCCGACCGAGCGTAAAAGCCAGCCGTTTAACTCGGAAGCATACGGGTTATTTTCCGAAGTGGACACGCGCACAAGCCTGACCTTGTATCCCCAGGGGTCGGTGAGATATGATCTGTCAAGATGCCCCTCATCCACGAGCCTCTCAAGCACATCATCCGGAAACGACCAGGCTCTTTCACGGTCTTCCCTGTTGAACAGCCTGTCAAGCCAGTCCGCGCTCTCGCTCTTGTGCTGGCAAGAATAATTGTAAAGAGCGGAATAGACCTGCAAAATTTTCTGGGATGCGAGTGCTTTGCAAAGTGAGTTGAGCTCAAGCGGCCCGTAAATATCCCCGACCTGGTTGAGGTCGTAATTCCGTCCCCATGAGTCCGTAGCCTGCTTCTTGTTCAGGTATCCCTTTTTGATGATTCTGTTGATCAAACCAGGCTCATATTCCCAGTATCCGGCGCTTCTATTGTATCTTGCGATCTGGTTTTGCAGGCCGAACTGGTAGAGCCCGCTATAGAGGTTTGCCAGGTTGGTCATCTCTTTCTTCTGCCTTCCCCTGGCCGGGTTTTCCTGCCAGGCATACTTGGTTGGCTCGGAAACTCCGGCAAGCAGAACCTTTGCCATCTTCTGCCTTGATGAATCAATCTTTGCATCCTGCTTGATCATGGCCTGCACAGAGCCTGGGCCGCTTGCGAAATGTAGCTCGTAGCGGGGCTTTGCAAGCTCCTTCTCCAGGGTGAAATAGACCTTGAGCAGTCCCGGCTGTATCTCCTGGAGGGCATACACGCTCTCGTCCACTACAACGATCCCGAGCGCGCACGCCTTGCCACGGCCGCGTCGGTCCGTTACCTTGAACTTGATAAGCGCCTCGGACCCCGGCAGGTAGGTATCCTTGTCGAGCTTCGCACTGATGCGGAGTTGATCCGGAGGATTCACATAGCAAACCCTGCTGTCCCGCATGATCTCGCCTGACGGAAGAATTTTGTAGGCATGAATCTCCAATGTGCCGAATGCATCCGGCCCAAGAGACAGCCGGGTCCTGGCCCTCCCGTTTGAAAGGTCCAGAGACCGGGTGAGGATGGTCTTCCGGTTCTTGATTACATCCAGGTAGATTGTTCCGGTCTTTCCGGTTGAAAAAACCTGTATGTTCAGATCATCCGTGCCCTCGTATATGGCCTTATCAAGCCTCAGGAGAACCGTATCCTTGAGATAGTCTGCGGAGAGTTTGCGGGTGATCTTTGTCCTGTTTCCATACCTGTCCTTGGCCTCGGCCTTGACCTCCAGGCTGTAGCGGTCTTTGCCCCCGTGGCCTTGATCCATGAATTCCGCGGCCTTCGGAATAAAGGCGATCTCGGCCACGCCTGCTTCATCGCTCTTTGCAGTATAGGTTTTCCCACCGATAACAAGCCTGATCCGTGCCGCAGTGGGGCTGTCATCCGGGGTGCTTGTTACCGCGTAGATGATGTTGGTCACACCGGGAATCAGCCTGCCCCCTTCCGGCACCAGCTCGAGACGAAGACGCGAATCAGCGACCTTTCTCGTGATGTCCGCCTCTTCCGAGTGCTCCGCTTTATCCGTGATCTTGGCATTGATTTTGACAAATGCATCGCCTTGCTCTAGGGGCTGTCCTGCGAAGAATTCGGGAAGCTCGAATTCAAATTCGTAGTTTCCGTCCTTGTCGGTCTCGCCAGAAACCTTTGCAAATGAATGGAACTCGAAGTCGAAACCCGAGGCATCAATCTCCACAAGGCCGCCTGAGATAGGCTTTCCAAAGAAATACTTGGCCCGGATAACCCCGCTGACCGTCTCCCCCGGCATGTAATAATTTTTATCCGTCTCAATGCTCACCTTGAACTTGGGAAGAACATACCGGCTCACCATTACCGACTTCTCCTCGGTCTGCCCCTCCAGGATAGCTCGCACATTGTATTCACCGAGGTTGATCTCGTCAGCGAGAACAAAGTCCGCGGATGCGATGCCGTAAAGGTCTGTCTTGAGCCTCTTTTTGAAGACCTTGTTGGCTTTCGCATCTTCCACCTCTATCACGATCCTTTGATATTCAACCGGCTTGAGGTCGTGCGTGCGGAGCGCCAGTGCCCTGATGTGAATGGTCTGCGAGGGCTGGTAGATCGGCTTGTCCGTATTAAGCAGGATGCGGACACGGGGCTGTATCTCGGCCGTGTGGGTGGCCTCCACCTCGCCGATCCTCGAAGAGGCTAAGACCTTGATAGAATAAGTTCCGGGCTCAATCTCCGGCACGGAAAACGAGGCCTCAAGGGTGCCGTCCCGGTTGGTCTTGCCCCTGTAAAGTTCCCGGTCTCTTCTCCAGCCCTTTTGATCCAGGATGATCTTCACCGCGGCCCCGGAGATTGGCTCGGATGTGGTAAGCCCGGTAGGCTCCATGAGGATGATGCGGAGCGATGCCTTTGCCCCGGGTGCAAATTCATCCGGGCCGAGGACAAAGAGGTCCGGCGGAACCGATGCCCCGGCGCTGAAGCCTGCGAGCGCGATGATCGCGGTGAAAAGGAAAACCAGGGGCAGGTTTTTGTTTCCATTGGCTTTCGGGTGTTTCATGATACGGCCTCCTTTTTCTTGCTTTTAGCCTTTAGAACGAAGGAAGGCCGAAAAGGTTTTAACAGGGTAGACTTTCGCTGGAATTATGGCGAGGGAAGCTCGTATGTCCCAGCCAGGATTTTCGCACAAATCTCCTGCCAGCGGCCAAACATTTTCTCCGCGATCTCGAGATGCGGCTCGTTGTCTATATCCAGGGCCGGGCCAGGGCCTTTGGTAGGAAGGATACTAACGCGGGTCTGCAACGCGCGATAAACGTAGTCAACCACCATTTTTTCCGGGACCCCCTTTCGGAGAAAGTCCCGGGTCCGCCGGAATTTCCAGCCATCCAGGGTCCGGCCGATCTGGAATGCTAAAAATATATAAAGCGGGCGCAGGCCAATACCTAACCTCACCAAAGTTGCTGAAGCCCTGATCATGTTGCGAATCTGCTTCTGATACCTTATACCGTAAATCAGGGGGATGTATTTCTCCAGTATCTTCGCAAGCCTTAAAGGCTTAATGATGTAGATGTTTGCATGCCGCACTATGAACTCGCGAAAGCAGAAGTATGCGAACTCGATTCCGGGAGTTTCTCCCTCTGGCGCAAATGGGAGCAGGAGCTCCTTCCGGGTGACTCCAAGCACAATCTCAATGTCTTTAAGGTCAGCACTTTCTATGAAGCTGTCAAAGTCCTCAGGCCTTATAAACGGCATATCGCATGTGATCACGAATATGGGTTTATCCGCGTGCTGAGTTTCAACCAGTTCTTTGCTTGAGAGGTTCATCACATCCTCCGGAAGGCTTGCGAAGAACCCTGTCCAGATATTCTCAAAGATGTTTTCCTTCTGCGCTACATAGTGCACTGGCTTTGCAAAATCAAAATCCTTGAGACCCTGCTCAAGCCGCTCGGCCGGTCCTACCACGTATATCTCGTGCACCCTGCTCGCTCCGGCAAGCGCCTCCATGACATAGGAAATTATAGGCCTGCCGCACAAGGGAAGAAGCGCTTTGTTGGTTCCCCGGATAAGCTTGGCGCCCTCCCGCTCGCCGGCCAGAACAACGGCATTCATATCCATGGCTTCACTCCTTATCAGGTGTTCTGATTATCCAGGACACGAATATATTTTATCTCAGCTTGAGAATTAATAGCAAGTGCCGGGGCCTGCGACATTAAAGAGGGTTTTGGATTTGACTCTCTTTTTTGGCCATGTTATTGTTGTGTATCTACAACAATAAAGGGAGGAAGAGATGGAACAGATAGCTAAGCTGGAGGCGCGA
>CAZOMR010000131.1:0-9150 GCA_964580655.1 uncultured bacterium | reverse complement strand
CATATCCTGCCATCTCCTGGGCCCGGAGCAGGATGCCCGCAAGCTCCGGGTCGTCTATTACCGGGATCAACTCCCGCTGGCCCACCCGGATATTCCAGCCAGCCTTCTTGAACAGCGCAAGAGTGCTCTCCTGAAGACTGCCCTTTGGAATTCCAATTTGTAGTTTGCGCTTCATCTCCAGCTCCCCTTTAACCCAGATTTTACAATTGAGAACAAAATAATTTTACCGCAAATCCTCCAGACCTGCAAGGGACGCAAAGATCGCAGAGAAGAAGTAAAAAAAGTTTAACACAAATGCAAGAGCCTGATGTAACCCGCCATTGCTCTGCAAGGGTGGGGAATACTCAAGCCTCAAGTCTATTGTAATGTCAAGGGCTGACACCATCCCTATTTGACTTTGAACATTGAAGCTCTGACCCCAATTTCCCCAAGGGCTGACACCATCCCTATTTGACTTTGAACATTGAAGCTCTGACCCCAATTTCCCCCTGACCCCAATTCCCCCAATTTCCCCCAATTTCCCCATTAACTTACTCGTACCTTTCAAGAGCCCTTCCAATTGCATCTGCGCATGACCTGCCTGCCGCGCCCGCGGCGCAGGCAGGGAGTATTTTCTCTCCCTCATACCACGAAACCTGATGGCATGCGATTCCCCTGGGTTGCTTGCCTGCCTGCCAAGCAAGGCAGGGGCAGGTTCTTCCCTTTATTAAATGGAACGCCATTTTGTGATATACTTCTCCAAACAACTGGAGTTCTGAGGATACTCCAGATAGGGGGTGTATCCATGAAAAGATTCGGAGTTTTGGTAGCGCTGTTATTGATACTGGGGCTTTCAGTCCCCGGAATCCTGGCCGGCCAGGAAAAGCCGGGCCGCGGGACATCAAATTGGAAGCATCAATGGACCGGCCACTATTATAAAATGGCACTTCGCAAGGCATCCCTGAAACCCGATGATGTCAAGAACTACTCTATCGGGCAGTCGCACATTGATGCGGCCTGGCTGTGGCGTGTTGACCAGACCCGCGACAAGTGCCGCGAGACTTTCGGCAACGCGATTCATCACATGGAAATGTACCCTGAATTCCACTACTCCCAGTCCGCGCCCCAGTATTACGAGTGGGTCATGGAGGATGACCCCGCGCTTTTCGAGAAGATCAAGCGGTATGAAAAACAGGGTCAGTGGGAGATAGTTGGAGGCCAATGGGTGGAGCCGGACAACAACATGCCCGACGGCGAGTCCTTTGTCAGACAGCGCCTGCTGGGACAGCGCTTTTACCAGGAACATTTCGGGCATACCTCCGACATCTCATGGTTGCTCGATTCCTTCGGTTACCAGTGGAACCTGCCTCAGATACTGGCCAAGTCCGGGGCAAGGTACTTCTGGACCAACAAGCTCTCCTGGAATGACACCACGATATATCCCTTTCACCTGTTCTGGTGGCAGGCTCCCGACGGGTCCCGCGTCCTGGCTTACTTTATCCAACAGGCTGGCGGGTTTATTTATCCGGGCTCTGAGCTGGGCAAATACTATGATACCCGCTTCCTCCTGCCGGACTCAGGGGATGAATTCATCGCCGATTACTCCACGGACTCGCAGGTCATCAAGGAGCGAATGACAGGAGAATGGCTTAATGTGATTGGAATCTTCTACGGGAGGGGCGACGGGGGTCACGGCCCGACCCTGACGGAGATACAGAGACAGCAGTTTTTAATAGATAAAGGCTATACGCACTTCAGCACTGCCAGCGAGATGTTCGCGGAACTCGATTCTTACTCGGACAGGGCCCCTGTGTGGAACGACGAGTTGTATCTCGAGTACCACCGTGGGGTTTTGACCACCCATTCCTGGCTGAAAAGGGCCAACCGGCAGGCTGAGCAGATGATGCGGAGCGCAGAGGTTCTCCAGAGCATCGCCTCCCGGCTAGGACTGGATTACGCTTACGAAAATCTCAAGGCTGTCTGGAAACTGGTTCTGCTCAACCAGTTCCACGACATCCTTCCGGGGTCATCCATACCCGAGGTATACGATGATGCGCGTGAAGATCACAAAAGAATCCGGAGTGTGGCCGAACAGGCCATTGAAGACGGCATCTCGCACCTGGCCGCGAGAATTGACACACGCGCCAATGACCGCGACATGAGCCCGGTGGTAGTTTTCAATACATTAAGCTGGGAGAGAAGCGGCCTGGTCGAGGTCGCTGGGGACAGCGAAAGCGGCAAATGGCGTGTAGTGAAAAACGATGGCCAGCGGGTCCCGTCCCAGTACGGTAGATGTCATAACCTTGATGCTGAGTGTCTTTACTTCAGCGTTGAGAATGTGCCCAGCATGGGATACAAGGTCTATTACCTGAAGCCGGCCAGACCCGCGGATAACCCGGACAAACAAGGCCCACGGGCTAAACAGGAGTCGGGGATGATCACCCTGTCCAATGACCTCGTCTCGGTCAGCATTGACAATAAAACCGGGTGGCTCAATTCTGTCAAGGACATGGAGAGCGGAAAGGAATTCCTGGACGGATATGGAAACCAGCTCATGGCCTGGCATGACCGGACCATGGCCTACCCGGCCTGGAACATCCAGAAAGATTACCTCCATCATCCCCTGCCCATGCCGGACGCAGAGGATGTCGCCATCACAGCAAGCGGGCCCCTGTTCGTAGAGGTCACCACGAGGCGGAGCTTCTCCGAGTCGGACATAACCCAGGTGATAAGGCTCTATGAGGGTGACCCCAGGATACACCTCGCCACGGAATTCGATTTCCACGAGGCCAATACCCTGGTAAAGGCTGGTTTCGATACCTCTATCAAGGCTGAATTCATCAACGCGGAGATTTCATACGCCGTGATCAAGCGGCCGACCCATCCTCGAACCCCTGCAGAAAAGGCCCGGTGGGAGGCATCCTGCCAAAGGTGGCTTGATCTCTCCGATGGCGAGTATGGACTCGCACTACTCAACAACGGCAAGTATGGCTACTCCTTGAACGAGGATGGCACGGGATTCAGGCTGAGCATGATCAAGGGCGCGCTGTATCCGATCTCCGCTTCGGAGGCGGTCAATGTTGACGACGAGGGTTTACCGCAATCCGTAAAGCAGTTCAGATCAAGAAACCGGATGACCGACCAGGGCCGACACACAGCCTGGACAGCTCTGATGCCCCATCAAGGAGACTGGAGAGAGGCCAGGCTATGGCGCGCGGGCTACGAGTTTAACACGCCCTTCGAGGTCGCGCTCACGGACCAGCACAAAGGGGGCTTGCCTGCCAGCGCTTCCTTCGTATCCCTTGATAACCCGGATGTATATGTGGGCGCGCTCAAGCGAGCCGAGGACAGCGATGACCTGGTGCTCAGACTGATCGAGGCCAAAGGATTAGAGGGATCGGTCAAGGTGACACTCTCGCACATGGGCCGGATCAGGCGCACGGAGGAAACCGACCTGCTTGAGTGGAACCCGCGACATCTTCCGGGGAGCAGGAATTCCATTGAGCTCAACATCAAGCCTCATGAGATAAAAACGATCAAGCTGACACTGGTGGAATAAATGTGCAAACAGCCCAGATAGCGGAGCTGACCGGGGCGCCCAATACCTGTCTCCCCCCTGAACCTGACAACCC
Organism: uncultured bacterium; assembly: GCA_964580655.1. GTDB lineage: Bacteria > RBG-13-61-14 > RBG-13-61-14 > RBG-13-61-14 > CAZOMR01 > CAZOMR01. Next base: position 5,539 of record CAZOMR010000131.1, on the reverse strand, counting down.
TGGTGGATAGATAAAAGAGAAATCTGATGAGGAGCACCCTGCTTTGCGTTTTTGACACAACTTTTTCTTGTGCTATCATAATGATAGCGCATACCATAAAAGGAGGAGGAATTCATGGCGCAGATATTGGTTAGGAATTTGGATGATGAGGTTGTGAAGAAGTTGAAGGATCGGGCAAAGAAGAATGGCCGTTCGCTCCAGGCAGAGGCGAAGAATATGCTGGAGCAAGAACTTAGTTCACAAAAAGTGGACATGGAGACTGCTCGCAGGATGTGCGAGGAAATTCGCGAGCAGTTAAAGGGGCGAAAGTTCCCCGACACAGTGGAACTCATCCGTGAGGACCGCGATAGATGAGCATCTATATTGTTGATGCAAGCGTTGCGGCAAAATGGTTCATTAAAGAGGAACATCACGAAGTTGCACTTTCTCTCTTTAAAGAGGGAAACGAACTCCACACGCCTGATTTCTTGTTTTTGGAAATGGATAATATCCTTTGCAAGTGGATTCGACGAGGTATCATCACCGACAAGGAGAGCGGGAATATCCGTAAAGCCCTTCGTCAATACCCCATACAAATTCATCCGTTTTCACTGCTCCTTGACTCTGCGTATGTGATTGCCAATCAGATGCAACGCAGTGTCTACGATTGTCTGTATGTTGCGCTTGCGGCTCTCCTGGAAGGCCAGATGGTGACTGCCGACCGCAGACTTTATAATGGATTGGCCGATGGCCCGTTTGCAAAGAGTGTAGTGTGGATTCGGAATATTTCATGAACACGAAGGGGCCTTTGACCTTTACGGAGAGGGTCAGGTCTTTAGTTTAACCATAAGGATACCCGGTCAAGCTGATCAAGGACGAGTCTGATTTCTAGGAGGATTTAGCACAGAAGCGGACGAGAAGTTCATATAAGAGCCTCGTCCCGAACTCCAGGTTCTTGATTGATACCCTTTCATTGATGCCGTGCACACGGCTGAGGACATCTCCCCCAGACGCTCCGCGCTTTCCCTTTTCATCTGCTAGGATGAGCGGGATGAATCCGTAAACCTTCATGCCCTTTGCCACGAGGAATCTTCCATCCGTGCCTCCTGGCAGGAGGTAAGGAATCATCACGGCATTGGGTCTCAAACCTTTAAGCACATGCTCCAGGGATCGGTAGAACTCGGAGTCCACCTTCATCTCCGTGCCCTGCGAAGACCCGACCAGCTCAACACTTACATCATACGGATTCACTATCTCCTCTATCTTTGCCTTCATGGCCTCCGGCGAATACCCTGGGATCAGCCGACAGTCAAGCGTGGCCTGCACCTGGGCTGGTATGACATTGATCTTGTCCCCGCCATTGATAGAGGTGACGGCTATGGTGTGGTGGAGCATTGCATGGACCATTCTCTCTTGCTCCGCGTTCTCAAGACGCGGCAAGACCCTCTTCATGATGCTTTCCCGCAGAATCAGGCGGAAGGCCACCCCGGCGCCTGTCCCGAACTCCCTGATTACCTTGTCCGAGAGAGCCCTGATGGTGTCCGCCACGCGGAGCGGCTCCTTGTGCGAGCGCACTGCCTGGATCGCGCTGAGCAGGCGGTTCATCGCGCTGTCCTCAGGGGGCATGGATGCATGGCCCGGCGCTCCCTTTGCCCGGAGCATAAGCCAGCAAACAGCCTTTTCAGCGACCTGACAGAGGAAGAGCTCCTTTGTCCTCAAAGCATACCCGTAACCGCCGCCCTCGTTGATGCCGAAGCCTGCCTGGATTTTCTCAAAATGGTGCTCTGCCAGCCAGCCCATGCCTCTGGCCCCGCCAGCCTCCTCGTCAGCCGTGGCCGCTATGATAATGTCGCGCCCTGGCTTGTGGCCCTTCTCAAGGAAAAGCTTGAGCGCCATGATCTCAATCGCGGTCGCGTTCTTGCAGTCAAGCGATCCCCTCCCCCAGACCTCGCCGTCCCGGATCAAACCGGAAAACGGGTCCTCATCCCAGTCCCCGGGCTCGGCAGGCACAACATCAAGGTGGCTCAAGAGCAACACTCCCGGGCCATCGGGATTATCTGCCCTGATACGAGCGATGATGCTTCCACGGCCCGGCTCGGACTCCAGTATCTCCGGCTTTAAGCCCATGTCGGAAAATACACCCTCAAGATACCTGCACGCCTCTATCTCATTGCCCGGGGGATTGGTCGTGTTGATTTGTATCAAATCAGAAAGGAGCCGCGCAGTATCCTCACTTACCGCCTGCCAGTTTATCTCTCTACCCATGCCATGCAAAATAGCACCTGGCACCTGCCTGCGTCAAGAAGGCTTAAGGATGTCGCATGTTTAAAAAATTGACGAGGGTAAGTGACAAAGATATAGTAGAGAAAAATAGATTTCCACAGTTTTTGTGGATTAGTTGTGATTATCCCTGTTCAAAATGCGATTGCGGCTTTTACTTTCGGGAGGCCCGCTTGGATTGCCTGCATGTTAAGCGATTAGATTAAATTGTTAATCACAGCGCAAAAAGTGAATGAACCCTTTTATGAATAAAGGATTTTCTGTCTGGCTCCGGCTTGTGATCCTGTTCACGGTGATCCCTTTGATCGAGGTGGTGATATTTATAGAAATGGGGTCAAGGATCGGTGCGTGGAGTGTTGTGTTCTTGATTCTGCTTACCGGTGTGACAGGTGCGTGGCTAGCCCGCCGGGAAGGCATTCGGGTCTTGCGGCAGATACAGGATGAGTTGACCGGGGGCCGTGTTCCCGGCTCAGAGTTGATGGAGGGCGGTTTGATACTGGCAGGCGGGATTCTGCTTCTTACGCCCGGTTTTTTCACGGACATGGTGGGTCTGGGTCTGCTGTTTCCTCAAAGCCGGCGGAGACTGGCAGGCTACCTGATCCGGTATTTCAAGGCCCGGCTTGAGCCCGGGTCTAACTGGTTTGAATTGAAATGAAGATAGCCACACGGGCCGCGCTTTATTCCGGACTGGTGCTTCCGGGGCTGGGACAGATTTATACCGGCAAACGCAAAAAAGGGTATGCCATTGCCGGGGCTGTTATCTCGCTGATCGCATGGTTAGGGGTGCGTATTTTTCGGCTGGTGTATCATGTTCTGATCACGGACGAGGGATTTGAGAATTTGATTTTTTACCTTGATGAGAAGACCTTGGCCACAATTCATCGCATGGCCTACCGGCAGAACCTCTGGTTGGTGATATTGATCGTGGGACTATGGCTCTATTCTACCCTGGATGCCCACCGGACTGGAAAAAGGTGGGACCACTGGTATGCTCTTTCGCTGGAGGAATCCCCGGGGAATCACGGCGCCTCTTCCGGAGGGCGCTCAGGATAGGGAGTGCTCGGCTGGGGCCTTACAGGTTGTGGGCGCGGTGATGGCCTGGCCTTCTGCCGCACGCGGCTCAAAGGGGATTCTATGATCGAGATGATCTTCTTGATGTTGCCGGAAATCTGATCCCCGCTAGCCTCCAGGCCTGCCACGGGAAGCTTCTCTTCGGCCGTTGGAATCTGTTCCCCGATTTTCTCGATGGTCTCAATCGGGGTCAAATCCGAGGGTTCTAAAGGAGCGGGCTCAGCCACCGGGGCCTTGGACACCTCCGGCCTGGCCGAGACCGGAGCAGGTGTAGCCTCTGCCTGTGCTGGTGGGGCCTCGGGCTCGGCTTCCGCCTCGGGGGACTCCTTTATCTCAATCAGGGCGAGCTCGGCCTCTGACTTATTGGGCGAGTGCTTGAGCACTTGCTTGTACATGGCTGTGGCTTGCTCGTTTTGACCTTGCTGTTGGAAGACCTGAGCAAGCTCCCAGTAGGCCCGTGTGAATTCTGGCGAAAGCGCTATGGCTTTTTCAAAATTCTCCGAGGCCGCAGACAGGGATGGCGGGGAATCAAGGAGATATGTCTCTCCGAGAAGATAGTAAACCAGGGCATCCTCTTTATCCTTCTCAAGAAACCTCTCCAGGATATCCCGGGCCGCCTTTCCTTGCCCTTGATTGATTAAGACATGGGCCCGCGCCCGGTCATATTCGGGCCTCAGTACCACCTCCGGGGACGCCTTTTCCAGAAGCCTCTCGGCCCGCTTGTTAAAATAGGCGTTGTCCTTTAGCGAGCCGTAAAAAGCATAAGCCTCTATAATAAAGGCCTCGGCGGAAGCCAGTTTAGGCCTGAGCTTGAGGGCCGAGTTCATCTCCGCGATAGCCTTTTGATAGCCATCCGGGGTATCCAGCAGAAAGAACCTGTGGGCATCATTGATCTGGTCGGCCAGCCTTTTAGCATCAGCCTCCCTGCGAATGGCATCCTGCTCAGTGCTCTCTTCATCAGCTGATACAAATCCTTCGGGCTTTGGCGCTGGTCTGGCCAACTCCGTGCTCGGCGCGGATGACACGGGAATCAGGCCCTTGAAATAAGAGAAGAAATCCTGTGAATAAAGATAGTAGAAAAGACCCAAAACGGCTATCAAGAGAATTCCCGCGGAGACTAAATACGCCGGGACATGGCTCTGCGGCTGGTACGCCGCAGGGGAAGGGAATTCCAACCCCGAAACCTCACCCGGCTTTTTATCCTCGCGCAAAAGCCTCCCTTCAACCTCATCTTCCAGGGAAACCCCGGCAGGCGGAAAGGAAGGCTCTACTGCAAGTTCAGGCTCCTGCTCCGGTTGAAAGGGTTCCGCGGAAGTATCCTCCTGGGCTTGATACAAAAATTCATCTCCTACAGATCTTTCGGTCTCGGGAGAAGGCATCTCCGGAAAGGGCGGAGTCTCGGGTCCTATGGATTCCTCCATAGCAGTAGCAGTGCTACTGCTATGGAGAATGGACCCTTCGGACTCCTGCTGAAAAGGTTCTGTATCCTCTGTGGGAGGCGGTGTAGCAGATTCTGGTTCCTCGGAAACAGGTTCTTCCTGCGCCGGCGGCGGTGGCGGCTCGATGCTTGTGAAATCCGGCATTTCATCAAAACTTACATATTCATCTTCTTTTGGAGACACTTCTTCAGGAGCCGGCGGAGATATATATTGATCTCCGACCCTGGTAAAATCATCTTGCGGGGCCTCCTCCTTTGCCGGCTCTTCCACAGGGCCCTCGGCAGGTGCGGATGGCCCTTCCTGGCCTTCAAACGCGGAGAAACGACGGCGCTTTTCATTCTCGACTTCAAAACAATGTTCGCAAAGCGTCATAGGCGGATCCCCGCGAAGCACCCGTGTAGAAGGATTGCCGCAAATCTCGCATGGCGGGGTCTTGATCTTCGGAGCTTCCGGCTTCGCATCGCTCTTTCTTCGCACGATGAAGGAATGACCGCAGGCCGGACAAGTGATCTTGGCGCCTTTATCCGTGATCTTTTCCGGGTCAATTTTATACTGTCTCTGGCACTTGCTACATGTAATGACCATGGCACTCTCCTCCCGCCTAGCTCTAAACCTATTCTTTACCCTGTTTATTAGTTTAAACTCTTGCTAATCTTTCGTCAAGAATAAACGATCCAAAGGGGTGTGCGACATAAATGGTGACTACCCGTGAAATGTACGGCTCCTCTTGAGAATCTGTGGGTAATTGGGTAATAGTGACCATTACCGGA
>CAZOMR010000130.1:0-9309 GCA_964580655.1 uncultured bacterium | reverse complement strand
GGGCGACCCAGACGGGCTGTAGGCCGACTGGTCTCCCTTACAATGGGCAAAACCCACTATTATGTCGCAGGCTCGGCTTGGACATAGATTGGAAATTAAACAGAACATCACGGTTAAGAGAAGGAGATGATGTATTATGGGCCTAGTTAAGAAAGAGGAATCCAGTCATAGACAACCTGAAATCGGAATCCCGGCCTCTCTTTATAAACCGCTTGCAAGTGAAGACATCAAGAAGATCGCGAATGCGGCATTTAAGCTTCTGGAAAAATCCGGCGTAAAAGTATATTCACCCACGGCCCGGGATGCTTTCAAGGCGGCTGGCGCTGTCCTTGAACACGGGACCGAGGTTGTCCGCCTTCCTCGCGGCCTGGTAGAGAACGCCATTGAGTCGAACCCTTGTTCCATCACGCTTTATTCGCGAAACGGCAGGAACTGCGATGTTACTCTTGAAGAGAATCGTGTCCATTATGGAACCGGAGGCACGGCCCTCTATGTAATTGACCCGGAAACCGGCGAGCACCGCCCCTCCGCTGTTGATGACATTATTCTCAACGCCAGGCTCGTGGATGAGCTGGAGAATGTCCATCTTTTCACTATCAACGTCTTCCCTAATGAGATAAGGGAAAAGGATCAAATTGACACCAACCGCTTTTTTCACTCCCTTGATAACACTGACAAGCACGTCATGGGTGGCATCTACTCCATGGAAGGCCTTAAGAATGTGGTGAAGATGGCGGAAATGATAGCCGGGGGCGAGAAGGCCCTTCGCGATAGACCTTTTGTCTCCTTCATCACGCTTATCATCAGCCCCTTCAGTATAGACAGGGACTATGGCGAGATGACCTGTTACCTGGCCGAGAAGGGTCTTCCGGTGGTGGTTCCGACTGAGCCGATGTGCGGAACAACCTCGCCTATCACCCTGGCCAGTAGCGTTCTCGTTCACATTGCCGAGACCCTGGCCGGAATCGCGATGGTGCAATGCGTAAATAAAGGAGCTCCAGGAATATGCGGTAGCGTGGGATCAATAAGCGATCTCAGGACCATGGGCAATCTTGGCGGAGCGATCGAGCGTGCAATGATAAATGCCGCGGTATCCCAGATGGCGCAACACTTTAAGATCCCCTTATATTCGACCGCCGGAACCTCGGACGCGAAGCAAGTGGACATCCAGGCCGCGTACGAGAGCGCCATGTCAAACCTTCTCGTGGCCATGTCCGGAGCAAACTATATCCATGATGCGGCCGGGCTGATGGAGTTTGACCTTACCGTGTCATATGAGAAGCTGGTTATGGACAATGAAATCCTGGGCATGTGCCAGCGTGTCCTGCTCGGTATTGAAGTGAACGACGATACCCTTGCTACCGACCTGATCATTGAAAAAGGGCCGGGCAAAGACTTTCTTGCAGAAGAACACACTGTGCGGCATATGAGGGATGAATTCTTTTTCCCCAGACTGGCGAATAGAGAGCATCGGGATGGAATGCGGCCCGACAGCGACGCCATGTCCCGTGTAAAAGCCTTCGTTCGCCAAATACGAGAAAGAGACCATGAAAGCCGAATTCTACCGGATATCCGCAGGAAAATATTGAAAGCATTTCCGGAAATCAAATGCGATTGAGCCGGATCATTAGATAATAACCTGTTGAATTTCTGGGCCAAGGCAAAATATTTGAAAAAAGAGGAGTAATTTATGTCAAAGAAACAGCGAGAAGGGGTACTGGTAACTCCCCACTATCGCCTGTCAGAAGCTCAAGTCAGGCTCGTAGATGAGGTCTCCCGCGACTTGCTCCAGGACCCTGGATTATTATGCTATAATCGGGAGGCAGTCGAGATTTTCAAGAAGGCAGGGGCAAAAATCGAGGACTCTGGCGACTGCAAGCGCGTAAGGATGCCATCTACGGTCATTGACAGAGCCCTTGATAGCGCGCCGTCAAAGATTGTGTTGGGGGCCAGGGATCCCGATAACCGACTTATCCTTGATGCTCATGAGCCGCGTGTCCGTTTCGCTAGCGGCTCAGAGACCAATATCTGGCTTGATGTCGAGTTTGAGGGATCAGTGCCAAAGTTTATTCGCCAGGATGGCTCCATCGAGCTATTAAGTCTTGCCGCTCACCTTTGCGAACACCTGGAGCATCTGGACTCTTTCATTCGCTGTGTGAATATCCGGGACAAGGATGTTACAGATGGAAACAAGGATGTTAACAAGTTTCTTGCCAGTCTGAACAACATCACCAAGCACGTTCAAGCCGGACTCACCGATCTTTCAGCGCTGGATGATGTATTTCTTATGGGTCAAATCATCGCTGGCGGGAAGGATGCTTTTGAAAAGAATCCTGTGCTTTCATTCATCACCTGTCTCATCAAGAGTCCTCTCCAGATGGTGGATGTTACTACCTCAACACTGATTGAGATATCAAAACGGCGGATTCCGGTGGTGATCTCAAGCTCCCCGATGGGAGGCACAACCGCTCCATTTGATGAATTTGGAATGGTTGCACAGATCAATGCTGAGATCCTTGCAGGAGTAGCGCTCAATCAACTTGTTGCGCCGGGCTCGGCCGTGCTCTATGGCAGTGTGCCAGTTCGATGCCGGCTTGATGACCTCAACGATATGTACGGCGCTCCCGAGTTCGTCCATTATAATATTGACTGCGCGCAAATGGCATTCTTCTATGGCTTACCTTGCTATTCCACCGCGGGGGTGGGAGATGCTGATGTCCCTGGTATTCAAGCAACTGTGGAAAAGCTTATGACCTTGTTCTCCGTGCCCTGGAGTGGAGCCCAATATATTCATTATGCTTTTGGTCTGCTCGAACGCACTAATACCTTCTGCCCGGTGCAGGCGATTATGGACGACACGCACATCGGAATTGTTAAGCGCATGCTCAGCCCTCCTGATATCTCTGAAAAAGGATCCGAGAGTGTTCGAGCAATGATACGGGAGGTGATGGACACAGACCGAAAGATGTATATATATCATCTTCCGCTTCCAACCCGCGATCCGGTATATATCCGGTACCCCCTTGAGGACAAGGAGATGGACGCTTTATATGCGGCTCATCGCCGATTTAATGAGATAAAGACGCTCTCTCGTAATCCCCTGTCCAAGGATATAAAGGAAAAGATTTTGCGCAAGGTGCCGGGCATTCTGCCCAATACTTTGAAATCTTAGAAACGAGGGAGAAGATGACTGAAGAAAAAAATAACAACCAGATGGAGGCATATAGCGAGGCCGTGAAGAGCGGCCTTTATGCCAAGAAGACCGGCCTTGTCGGCAAATATGATAATGTCCGCCGTTACTGGGAGGATGAGGTTACCCGGCAATTTCTGCGCCCCTACCTTCAGAAGTTAATAGATCGTAAACTCTCCATGATGCAACGCCTGCGGATAATGGACTTGGGCTGTGGAAGCGCTGATGGATACGAATTACTTACCGGCGTTCGACATCGCGATGCCAGCCTGCATGAAGTAGAGGTTGACCTCATAACTCCGGATGTGCTTGGCCTTTATAAAGGCATTGATCTCAACGAAGACTTACTTAAACAGGCGCAGGTAATCCATGGAGACAATCCCAAAATGGTCTTTGAGAAGGGGGACTTTAACAATGGCTTTTATTTATCCAAAAACGAAAAGCCGTATGACCTTTACTTTACCTCCTATGGTACTCTTTCACACTACAACGAAGATGAAACCGCGATACAACTCTTCGCAGACATTGCTGAGAGAACAGAAGATTACTGCTTGATCATGGGCGATTGGCTGGGACGGTATTCCTATGAGTGGCAGACCCTGTGGACAAATGATCTTTCAGAAAATCGCAACATGGATTATGTGGTTTCCTATATCTATGACAAGGAAGAAAGGGAGATGCACAGGGATGAGCTTCAGCACTTGAACCTACGGCTGATGAGCCGGCAGGAAGCGGAGGCAATTGTGGCCGAGGCGAGCAAACGCGCCGGGGTTGAGATAAAACCATTAGTCTTCTTTGACCGTTCCATATTTACCGGCCGGCATATGGACACCGGAGAATACAATCCATATGCTCAGCCCATCCGGGATGCAGTCAACACCTTACACGAGGCGAACCTGCGAACTATCTGGAGTAGTCTGATGATTGACTACAGCCCCAAACCCGGTTTTGAGTTCCTCAATAACTACTTCGAGCACATCCAGGTGTGCTGGAACATTCTGGTGCAATATGCCGGGTATCTTCTGGAGGCATACAACGAGAAACAGCAGGCCTTTTCGGTCGAGCTCCCGCCAATTCCACCATCTTATCCGAAGGTTCTGCGAGAGATGATGGAACGGATGAAGCTGGTGGTGGAAGGTGTTGGATGGCTGTGGACCGGCCTGCCACGCGAGAACATCATCGAGCCACAGCTTGGATATGCGTTGCGAACCCTGGTCACAAATCTTCAGCAAGGCCAGGGCTGCGCGCACGGGCTGGTCGGGATATTCGAAGTGGATAAAGGATAAAACAAGGAGTAGTTTTTGATAACCTTCGACAAAGTATCCAAGACTTTCCCCGGGGGAGTGCAAGCCGTGCGCGAGCTCTCAATGGAGGTTGCGGATGATGAGACACTTGTTCTTCTCGGAACCAGCGGTTGTGGGAAAACCACGACGCTCAAGATTATAAACCGTCTTATTGAACCCACCTTCGGCCACATCTTGATCAACGGAAAAGATATCATGGAGCAGGACCCGATTCAGTTGCGTCGCAGGATTGGCTATGCCATCCAGGAAATCGGGCTATTCCCCCATATGACGGTCGGGGAGAATATCGCGGTAGTGCCCGGACTACTCAAATGGTCCAGAGAGAAAATAGAGGAACGCATTGATGGGCTTTTGAACATGGTAGGCCTTGAGCCGGATCATTTCCGGGATCGTTTCCCTGCACAGCTCAGCGGGGGTCAGCGTCAGCGGATTGGTGTGGCCAGAGCATTGGCCGCAGACCCCCCCACAGTCCTTATGGACGAGCCCTTCGGCGCCCTTGATCCTATCACGCGCGAACAGCTTCAGAATGAGTTGATCGAACTCCAATCAGAGATCAAAAAAACGATCATCTTCGTGACGCACGATATTTTCGAGGCAGTCAAGGTGGGAGACCGAATAGCGCTTCTGGACGCGGGGGTTCTGCAACAACTGGCAACACCGTCTGAGCTGGTGGAGAATCCCGCTAATGAATTTGTTGATCAATTTCTGGGCAAACACAGGTTCCAGTTATCGCTTTTGACCAAAACAATCAAGATGGTCATCTACAAGTCTTCTCCGGATGTTTCCACTTTGAGCCCTGAACCGCCGGATTCGGGCCTGTCTGCCAGAAGCTCGCTCATTGAAGCTCTTGATATGTTTAAGAATACAAGCCGTAAAGCTCTGCCCGTCTACGATGGTAAGCGCTTCCTCGGAAATCTTGAGAAGAGAGAGCTTCTCCAGGTCATCACGCAGGTACTGGAAGACACCGGAGGCTCTTCTTGAATTTAATAATATCATTCTTTGAAAAGCATGGGGATGAGATTCTCGTGCGCACCTATGAGCACATCTATCTTACTTTTATTGCCATGGTAATTGCCATCATCATTGCCTTGCCCCTGGGAATTTATTTTGCTCGAACCCGCCTCGTAAAGCTCACATCCACAGTTATGGGCGCCGTAGCTGTGATCCAGACCGTCCCAAGCCTGGCCCTCATTGCGTTCATCGTCGTGATTTTTGCGGTGATAGCATTGCCAACCATCGGAATCGTACCTGCCTTAGTCGCTCTGGTGCTTTACGCTCTGCTTCCAATTCTTCGCAATACCTATACAGGCATCCGCCAGGTTGATCCCTCAATTATTGAGGTCGCCACCGGAATGGGAATGAAACCGCGCCAGATTCTCTTCTCAGTGGAGTTGCCTCTCTCTTTGCCGGTCATCATGGCGGGAATCCGCATCGCCACGGTCTGGACCATCGGCATAGCTACACTATGCGGGCTGATTGGGGCTGGCGGTCTTGGAGACTTGATCCTCAAGGGACTGCGTAGCATCAGGGTGGACTACCTTCTGGCAGGGACAGTCCCTGCCGCGATACTCGCACTGATCTTTGACTGGATACTCGGCCGATTAGAGAACTGGCTCACACCTGCAGGCATGGAAACAACTTCCCCCAACAAATAGAAACCGGGAAAAGTGGCAACGAAAACACGCGTGCTGATTATCATTGCGGTGGTTATGGCGATCACTGTGGTGCTCCTCGTAACCCGCCATACCGGTCCAGTCGGAAAGCTCCGCGCTGCCTTTAGCGCAGAGTTCCTCACTCGTCCGGATGAATATGAAGGCTTGAGCAATCAGTACGGCTTTAGTTTTTTATCACCACCCCTCAATATGGACATTGGATTGATGTACAAGGCAGTGGCTGATGGCGCGGTGGATGTTATTTGTGCTTTTGCCACAGATGGAAGAATTCCCGCGTATGACTTGTTCATCCTGAAAGACGACAAGGGATTTTTTCCGCCTTACTATGCAGCGCCTCTTATCAGGGAAGATACATTAGACAGGTATCAGGTTATCGAGGAGATCCTGAACCGCCTTGGCAACGAAATATCTGATGAGACAATGCAAAGACTTAACTACGAAGTTGATGAAGAAGGGCGAAAGGCCACGGAGGCTGCCCGGAATTTTCTGGTGGCACATAACTTCATTCCGGCTGATGCAAAGCCTGGCCCCGGTTCGGCAGGAAGGATCGTGATCGGTAGCAAAGAGTTTACAGAGCAGGAAATTCTTGGAGAAATGATGGCCATAATGATTGAGTGCAATTCGAACATAGAAGTAGAGAGGAAATTGAATCTTGGTGGCACCATGATTTGTTTCAATGCGCTCAAGGCCGGAGACCTCGATCTTTACCCTGAGTATACCGGGACGGCATTGGTTAATATCTTGAAGTATGATGTTATCTCTGATCCTGATAAGACATATAAGGTGGTTCAAGAGGCTTTCGGGAAAAAGTACGGATTGAAATGGCTCAAGCCTTTTGGGCTAAACAATACTTATACTCTGACCATGCGCAGGCCGCATGCCGAGGAACTCGGACTTAAAACAATCTCCGATCTGGCGGGATACATCAATGAATAAAAGGTAAACTGCGGCTTTTATTCAGCGCGTATTAAAAATTTATGGAGGTTTTATGAGTGGGTTTGTCGTAGATTTTGGAAATCCTGATAGGAGCAAGGTGGAGTCCATGCTCGAATTGATCAGGCACCGGGGACCACATGCCTGCGGGATATGCGAAAATAAAAAGGTTATTATGGCTCAGAACTATCTCAGGGCCGACGGCCCTAAAGATGATGAAGGGAATAGAATCCCGGTTGCATCCTCCCGGGATCCAAATCTTGCAATTTGCTACGACGGCCAGATAGGCAATTGGGATAAACTGCCGCTGATAGAGGATATTAAAGAGAATCCTTTCAGGGAGGAGCGGCTGATCCTTAAACTCTATGAACAATCAGGGAAAGATCTTTTTCAATATCTGGATGACGCTATCTTTGCATTTGTTATCTCCGATGGAGAAAAGCTCATCGCCGCAAGGGACTTGCTGGGGATTAAAACACTTTTCTACGGCAGAAAAAACAATACTTTATACCTTGCGTCTGAATTGAAAAGCATTACAAAAATTACGGATGAAGTATTCGAATTTCCTCCAGGACACCACATGAACGCTGACGGCAACTTGAGCAGATTTGCGAAATTGCCAGAAGCGCATCCACAATTTATCAGTTTAAGCGTGGAGGAGATGATAGAAGATATCAGGGCAATTATTTACCGTAGTTTTCGAAATCGAGTAGACTTTGACATAACCACTGGAAGCCTGTTAAGCGGAGGGTTTGATAGCAGTGTGATTTGTTGTCTTGCAAACGGGGCATACAAAGAAAAATTCGGGCCTGATGCAAAACTCAAAACTTTTTCGCTTGGAGTAGGGGAAAGCGAGGACATTCACAAAGCGAGGATAGTAGCGGACCACCTAGGCACGGAACATCATGAATTCATCGCGGACTTGAAAGACCTGCTTAAGGTTCTGCCGGAGGTCATCTACTACCTGGAGTCATTTGACCCGGCATTGGTCAGGAGTGCGGTCTCTAACTATCTTATCTCCAGGCATGCGAAGGAACAGGGAATTGAGACGCTTCTTTCAGGCGAAGGAGGAGACGAATTATTCTGCGGATACAATCACCTTAAGGCTCTTTCCACAGAGGAGATCTTCGCCGGACAAATAGAGTGTCTCGGATTCTTGCACAATAATGCATCCCTGCGCCTTGACCGCATGAACCAATGCAACTCCGTCCGGGTGGTAACGCCTCTGATCTCGGGTGAACTTCTCAAATACTCCTTGAGAGTCCCTCCGGAATACAAGATGAAAGAGGAAGGCGGACAGAAGATCGAGAAATGGATATTCAGAAAGGCCTTTGAAGGGTTTTTGCCCGATGCCATCGTATGGCGAGTAAAACAGGAGTTCTCTCAAGGGTCAGGATCGGATCTCATTTTGCCTGCATACTTTGAAGACCTGATAAGCGATGCCGAGTTCAAAGATGCCAGGGCAAAATACCCCATGGTCCGTAGTAAGGAAGAACTTTATTACCTGCGCATCTTCACTGGATATTTCGGAGCAGGCCGATCTGTGGAAACCGTGGGCCTATGGCCCCGCGTTTAATTATAGATTTCTGCAAAAGTAATGTTATGGTCAGGGTAAAAAAGCTCGCAAGGCCACAAAGGCCAAGACCAAGCGCGAAGCAGAAATTCTGTTAGCCCAAGTCATTCAAGATATGGATGATGGTAGCTGCGAGCTTAAGAAGCGACAAAGTGGAGTGAGGTTCTTTGAAATTTGTGATGATTTTCTGAATTATAGCAAGGAACACAAGAAGTCTTTTCAAAGAGATGAACTTAGCGTCAAACACCTCAAAGCTTTCTTTGGTAATCGGCCAGTTGAGTCCATCAAAAAATCGGATGTGGAGCGTTACCTGGCTGAGCGAAAAAAAGCCATCAGACCCAGGACAGAGCGACTGCTCACACCAGCTAGCGTTAATCGGGAGTTGAGCTGTCTAAAGACTATCTTCAACCGAGCAATTCAAGATGCAAAAGTGGAAGACAACCCAGTGTGCTATGTCAAGCCTCTTAAGGACTGGACATTCCCCAAAAATTTGAGTTCCCAACAAGGTTGTCTGGGGAGAGAGGATCAGTGTTGTCCCGATGGATATCAAGAATTGACGGCGATCCAGAACGAGGGAAGCGAACGCGTGGTGAATAACGAAAAATCAACGACCAGAATAATTACAAAAAAGCACAT
>CAZOMR010000129.1:0-9367 GCA_964580655.1 uncultured bacterium | reverse complement strand
AACTCGCCTATGAATACCAGAACCCTGTTAACCTGTCAAGAATTCCCTCCGGATCATTCCACCTTATCCAGCAACATCATCATCTCTCCGATAACCATGCCCGCCTCGATCTCGCCGTACATGGTGTTCCCAACCTCGTATCCGCCACGGGGGAACTCATCCGGGGTAGCGCAGTAAAGCCATAACTCATTCGCAAGACCTGCCACGATCGGATACTCGACCCCGAAGCCCGTGGCGCTCCGCTTGATCGTGTGCCCCATTTGCGAGATCATCTCTAATGGCGCGGCAAGAAAGGCTATATCCCCGACGCGCACCACCATGATCGGCATGGCCGGGAACCAGTGATGTGCCAGGGCCTTTGGAATAGAAATGCCCATTGCCTTGATCCCTGAGTTGACCCTTCGTCGCACCATAATGGAAACCACGGGGTCTGCATCCACGGGCTCGGCCGCCTCGATCAGCGGCTTTGCGGCCTCCGCGGCCCTGTTCCCGATTATCTCCATGCACGCAAAGTCATCCGGATCATCAGGCATGGTCGGCGCCTGGTCTCCCTCCGCCCCGTTCATATACATCACAACCGTGCCCGGATACTCAGCCTCAAGTTGCCTCTGCATCACGCCAGGCCAGTCCGCGGACACGCGAAAATTATCCGCACCTAGCACAGTCGCGTGGGTCGCGAAATGCACTAGCATGGCTAAAGGCTTTCCAGAAGCATTATCCACGCGGAGAACGGTCATGGTGTCGTCTGTTATGTTGCGCGGGTTGTCCGGGTCATAAGCATCCGTGAACCTGCGTGTGCCGTAGTTGTAAGAAGGATCGCGGCGATTGCGGGTCAGGTCCGGAACCTCAGCCTGGGCAATGCTCAAGGTGGCTTCCGCAAGGTTGGCCACGGCCTCTCGCACCGCCTCGGTTATGATGGAAGCGGTCCGCTTTGCCAGCTCATTGTTGTAGCGGCCGAAGAGTATACCTTCTATAAGGTTCTTGTTCATTGCCGCAGGCGCGGAGTGAGAATGCGAGGCTGTGATAAGGAAGTTATCATCACGAATACCGGTTCCTTCAAGCTGGTTCAAAGCCATGTTGCGCAAAACCATAGGAACACCCACGATGTCCATTGTCGCTATCACGACCAGGTGCTCATCATCGCGCAGGGCCAGCGCCTTGACAAATACCGGATCATGAATCCCGGTCGCGCGCTTGCCAAACCGCGCGCCATAGCCTCCGAGCGGAACGCGCATTTCATCCACAGGAGGCGTGTAATCCCGCACCGCAACCCCAGCCTCGATAGCCCCGGAAACCACGGGCAAAGAAAACACAACCAGCAATACCATCCATACGCTTAGCCATCTCTTTATTGCCTTCATATTCTGCCCGCCTTTCTTAAAATTTTCAGCCGTCTTTTATCCCGGCAAATTTCTGAATCAGGGCCTTTCCAAAGGCCGCGGCTTTATACATGACTTCCCTGTCAACATTTTCCAGTGTGTCATTAAACCAGTGCCACGGATATGGCACGCCGTATTGATTCAAGCCCATAAACGCAATCACCCTGTAACCCCTTGAATGGGGAATAAGGGTATCAAGGGTGAGCGCATTGAAATCCCTGCCCGATACATCTTGAAAGGCATCCTCATTGCTCAAGGCCTGCGCATGCGAAATAAGCTCCGGGTCAGCCCAAAGCCGGTATAGCATCCCCTCACTGGTAATATAACACAATTCCCCGCCGCCCAGGTTGTCAAAATTTATAAACACGGTCTTCTCGCGGTCCAAATCCTTGCTGTGCCTTTTTAGAAACTCAGCCATTCCGGCAAGACCCACTTCCTCGCAACCTGTGAAAAGAATCCAGACATCCCTGTCCTCTATCCCTCCTCTGTCCTTGAGCCAGCGTGCAAGCTCCATGACCGCGGCCACGCCAGTGGCATTGTCTGCCGCGCCATTCACAAACTTGCCCCTTATGTCCCGTTCCAACATCAACATGGTCATGTAAAAAAGGTAGACCGCGGGAAAAGCCAGGTATGCCCCGAACCACAGTCGGCCCGGAAGTCCGGGTATCAGCCTCAACGCCATCGCCACTATCGCACTCGCGATAAGGAACAGCGAAAGCATGTAAAGTGGCCTGAGAAACCGGACAGTGCCAGGCGCGAACGCAAGCGAGGTCTTGGATGTATCGTAATGTGCCACAAGTATCATTTGCGCCTGGGCTCGGGCTTGAGCAGGGATTCTTGCCAGAACATTCTGAGAGTCTCCCCTCGGCACGATCCGACTGAGCGGGCTGAAAGCGCATGTCTGCTCTCCATAGAAAATCACTGCCATAATCAGCATGATGGCCAGACCGAAAAATGGAGCAAGATAATGGATGATGATGGCTATTAAAAAGCCGCCGTAGATAATTGCATAGATAGATGAAAAGGTTTTCTGGGCGCGAAATGGCTCGATCTCCGGAGACATGCCCATCTCTTCCAGCTTGCCTTTCAGATACCGGGCCGCATCGCGCTCGCCTTCAGTTGTGGAATACCGATGAGGGAACTTGCAGAGTTTCCCAAGCACTTCATCGAGAAATTTTTTATTTACCATGAATGACTAATTCATCCTCCAGGTCCTTCGGACTCTCCGGATATTCTCAAAACCTCATTCATCAGTCTCTTCACCTTGTCCGGGTCCCGTATTCCGGGCGCTTTTTCCACGCCGCTTGCGAGGTCTATCCCGTCCGGCCTCACCCTGCGGATGGCCTCTGCAACATTCTCCGGCCGGAGTCCCCCGGATAGAAAGAAGAACGGCTTGACCAGGGGTCTAATCCGGGCCACGGTTTCCCAGTCGCCTGTCTTCCCTGTGCCGCCGTATTTTCGGACACGGCCGGAGGTGTCAACAGTGTCAACAAGCAGGGCATCGGCTCCGGCAAGGGTATAGGCTTCTATCATTTCTTTCAGCTCGGACTCAAGGTCTCCTGCCTTTTGTCCGGCCGGGATGTAGAGCGAATTCCATATCTGGACATCAACCAGGGACTTGAGTTCCCTGACAAGCTCCGGGCCTTCCTTGCCCACAAGCTGTATAGCAAAAGGATGAAGGAGTTCCGCCATCTTGATAATGTAATCAGGCTCGCGATTCCGGACAAGGGCCACTCCCGGGATCGGGGCATTGCGAAAAAGCTCAGCGGCCTGGTCCTTTGTGAGTGTTCTCTTCGATTCAGGGACTTCTATAATCACGCCGAAGAAATCAACTCCTGCCTGCGCGGCGACATCAATATCTTGTTTCCGGGTGGTGCCGCAGAGCTTTACCTTGGGAGGCTTGAACATCATTTCATCAAAAATACCGGGTTCAGGTGAGGTATTTTTTCCGGTTCTCGATGATGTGTTGGCCGATGCGGGTGGCAAGCGCCATGATGGTCTCCTGTGGATTTACTCCTAGCGAGGTCGGTATGATACCGCTATCCACGACAAAGAGCCGTGATGTATCGTGGCACTCGCCCCATTGATCCACGACAGACCGTCTGGGGTTTGCACCCATCCGGGTTGTGCCGAAAGCGTGAACAGTGAGCACCTCGATCTCCGAGGGCTTGATCTTTATATCATATATCTTCCGGATTTCATCCATGCTGTTGATCTCCTGCAGGGATGAAAACGGCAAAAGCACCTTTCGCGCTCCCGCGGTGAAAAGGACCTCACTGAGCAAGGCAGAGGCCCTGAGCATCCTCCCATACTCCACATGGTCCACCTGATAAAATGGCAGGGCGTCTCCCCAGGGCGCTCTCCTCACTCTGCCGGTGGTGGTGTCATCAATCAG
This sequence comes from uncultured bacterium, assembly GCA_964580655.1. Lineage (GTDB taxonomy): Bacteria > RBG-13-61-14 > RBG-13-61-14 > RBG-13-61-14 > CAZOMR01 > CAZOMR01. The sequence continues at coordinate 5,593 of CAZOMR010000129.1, read as the reverse complement.
GGCGCCTGTAACAAGCATGTGATTCCATAGCTCCATCAGCTCCAGGCTCTTCCGGCCGTATTGCGGAAAGCTCAGCGCAGTCAGGCCCGGATGAACCCCCCCTATGGCCATGAGGATACCTTCATCAAGGAACTCGTGTATCTGGTGCCCCTGATGAACTCCGGCCCAATACCGGATTTCCTCGTCAAATATACCGACAGCCTTGACATTCGGATGACATAGAAAATTCTTTCCAACCTGCCCGAAAGAGTTGCCTAGTTTGGACCCGAGAAGCAAAGCCGGGGTCTGGAGCGCGCCGCATGAGAGGACTATCACCTTGGCCTTGACTGTGAGGTTGTATCGCTTTTTCATTGTATCCCGGTCAAGCACATGTGCTATCACCTCGGTAGCCCGGCCATCCCTGGCTTTTACCCTGACCGCCTTCGTGTCCGCGTAAAGCCTTGCGCCATTATCAATAGCCCTCGGGATGTAGGTGATGAGCACGGACTGCTTTTTGTCAGTGGGACACCCGAACACACACACGCCCTCTCCGGTGCAGTCCTTCTGGTTCCTGCGATTTCGCCGAATCCAGTACCCGAGCTTGGTCGCGGCCTTGTGGAAAAGCATGTCACCCTTTCCGAGAGATTCCGGGCTCTGCGGCGCGACATTGATCCGCTCCTCCACCTTGTCAAGAAAGGGGGCCATCTCCTCTGGTGTCAGGTCATTCAGGCCGTGCTCGAACTGCCAGCGCCGGAGCACCTTATGCGGAGTCCGCCAGCACATTCCCCCGTTTATCACAGTGCTTCCGCCCACACATCTGCCTTCTGAGAAGATGATGTTGGGACTGCCCATGATCACCGAGGTTCCAGCGTCCCGATAAAGCATGGGAATGGCCTTGCCGAAGTCCATGGAGAAATCCTTGCTCGTGTAATACCCTCCCTCTTCAAGGATCAGCACCTCTATGCCAGCCTCAGCCAGCTCTGCGGCCAGGGCTCCTCCGCCGGCTCCGGACCCGATTATGCAGACATCCGCACTTTCATGGATGTCGCTTGTTACCTGACTTCCGATAGTAATCATTTCTTGGTTCTCCTGGTTTTCTTCACGGCTTTGGGCTTCTTTAATTCAGGCTTCCTGGGCTTCTTTGCTGTAGGCTTTTTGGGCTTTGTGGCCTCCGGCTTGAGCGGCTCGCGGCTGAATGCCCCGGAGTAATTATCAAAGCCCCACACGCCCTCTTCATGCATCTTTTTGAAATAGGCGCAGGCCTCCGTGTTTGCCGGCTGGGGCGGCCCGTCAATGCCGTTTACCTTGTTCAGGTGAGCCTCTATCTCGTAGCCGATGTGATCCATGACCTGATGGTCGGAATAGAAGCTTGCAACGCACAGGCCCTTCACGCCCTTAATGAGGTCTCTACGAATTGGTATCCTGCTCTCCACCCAGCCCCGGACATAGCGGTCGCGCTCTTCCAGGGAAAGTCTGGAGAATGGCTTGAGCTTACCCGCGAAAATGAAGGTGCCGTATTCAAGGAGCAAGAGTCCCAGTGGGAAAAGTATCTTCATATGTACGGGGAAGTACCTGACAAAATCATCCAGGAACTCCAGCATCTGGTCTTCCAGTGGCAGGTTGAATTCCGCTTTTCTCGGCTTGGCAACCTCTATCAATGCGCGGGCTGTGCGCTGGGACATTTTCAATAAATTCTGTGCCATTTTCTACCCTTCTCCTTGCCGATGGATTAATTCCAGTCAATTTATAGCATATTCACTACTTACAAACAACCAAAAAATTCTGATCAATGGAGATAATGATCCGGTCGGGATGACGATGAAATACTCTCCAGCTCATCTTCAGCCTCCCATAGCTCACGCCGTAGCCGCGAGGTCTTTCGCTTGTGCAGGTATGCCGCGATAAAAAGCAGAGAGACAAGGAACCAGAGGGATAAAGAGCCGGTCAGTGCGGGCACAAGGCCCCATCTGCGACGCACTGCATTGAGCCATTCTTTCTCCAACTGGTCCAGGTTTCTTCCCAGGCTTTTCTCCAGGGCCGCATCCAGTTCATCACCCTGTGCCAGGCGATCGAGCATGGTGGAATAAGAGGGTATTCCGAACTCGCGTAGTATATATGAAATCATATCCGAGCTCTGGGCATAGGCAAGCTGTGCATCGCCTCCGGATTCCGGGAAGGAATATGCCAGCCTTCGGAAAGGGATATATCTGCCAGAGATGCCCACACTGAGTAGCTGATTGGCGCGTGTGAAACTGAACTGCCCGGCCAGGTGCATGGCCACGCCCTCATCCAGCCAGCGCGGCGGCCGGTGAAGGTTCAGGCGGTGGTGGAGCATTATGTGCGCAAGCTCATGAGAGAAGATGGTAATAAGGTTGTTCCCTCGAATCTCCCCGGCATCTAGGGGCCTGAGAAAGATAACCCTTTGCTCCGGGTGGCATGTGCCGCTGGCCCATTCCGGAACCCGGCCGGCTTGAAGGGCAAGGAATCTCTCGCGGTCAGGAGCAATGATAATTAACACAGGGTCTTCAAAGGAAAAATCAAGGAACCCCTCGATGCTGGTGCGGATTTCTCCTGCCTGCTGAAACAGGTTCTTTGCAGTACGCTCTAGACCGGGAGGAAATCGAAACTCGAATTCAGAATTTTTAAGCACAAGCCAATTCTCCGGGCTGGCCGCGACCAGAGCGAGAATTATTGCGAGAAATATGCGCATCTTAAAGTTTCAGTGATACGTGGGCGGCCCGCGGAAACCATCATCACGATCCCGGATAACCCTGAATTTACGCCTCTGCTTATAGCGAATGTAGCGGAACCGGACCCATGGGATGAGCCTTTTCAGATCCCGGAACCTGCGCAAATAGAGATACCCGATCACAAGCCCTGCAAGATGTGCCACGCTGGCAACCCCGCTGGCCTCGCCGCGAGTGTAGGACACGGTGGCGAAAAACTCCATCGCACCGTAGAAGATCACAAGCCATTTAGCCTTGACCGGCAGGATGAAGCCAAGGAGAATGGTGGAATTAGGATATAGAACTCCGTATCCGACCAGCACGCCGAAGATCGCGCCGGAAGCGCCGATGATCACTGTCTGGGCTCCGCCGAGCAAGAGGTAAAAGGGCACGCACGCAACACCTGCGCCCACACCGCAGATAAAATAAAAATAGTAAAACTGGCGTGTGCCAAGGTAGCGCTCAAGCGGTGGCCCGAAGAAGAATAGCCCGATCATGTTGAAGAGGATATGGCTGAAGTTTCCATGAAGGAACATGTAGCTCATCACGCGCCATATCTGGAATCCGGGAAAGACTAAAACAGGCACGAGCGAAAATACGGTGATCATGAACTCGCCCAGGAAAACCTGCAAGCCAAACACCACGATGTTCGCGATGAGCAGATACTTTACCGCAGGCGTCATGCCTGAGCCGATGGTGAAACCGGGCCTCTGTTGATACATGTCTGGAGAGCTCCCTTAAATCTTTGCCGCGGCGAGAAATCCCTCATGAATAGCGTCCATGATCTTTCGCGGGCTCGAACAATCGCCCACGCTGTGGAATTCCACTCCAGCGGCTTTCAGTTTTTCCGCAAGAGCTGTCACCGGCTTTGCTCCCACGGCCAGGACCACGCTGTCCGCAGGTTCTACATGATCCTCATCGTCCTTCACATAAACCACCTCGCCCGCCCGAATTTCCTTGAGAGTGGCATTCGTGATGGTATTCACGCCGAGGGATCTTAGCTGGCTGAGCAGTACCCAGCGGGAGCCCTGGCCGATGTCGCGTCCTATTTTGGGAAGCATCTCCAGGATGGTTACCTGGTGGGTTCCGCGGGTGCAAAGCCTTTGCAGGGTATCCATTCCCTCTGCATCATAGAGGAACAGGAACTTCAGGGTATCGCCTGAGATGGTTCCTTTTGCGGCTATGAAAATAGCTGTCTCCACGCCGACCGCGCCGCCGCCTACCACCACGACCTTCTTGCCCAGGTTAGCCTCATCGGTCAGAACCTGCCAGGCAGTGGCCACCTCGGGCCGATCCACACCAGGGAGCTCCGGGACCAAAGGCTCCGAGCCTGTCGCCAGTATTATCTCGTCCGGCATATCATCCTTTATCATGTCCAGCGTGGCCGGGGTCTTCAGCTTGAGGTTTATTTTCTGCCTCTCCAACTCAACTCTATAGTAGCGAAGCAGGGCCGCGAACTCCTCGCGACCCGGAGGCGCCGCGGTGAGTGCTAGCTGGCCGCCTATATCTTCGTCCTTTTCTACCAGGGTTACATTGTGACCTCTTTTCGCGGCCACTATTGCGGCCTCAAGCCCTCCGGGGCCGGCGCCTATAACGAGAACCTTTTTGCGCGAGCCCGCCGGCTTGATCTCGCGTTCGGCCTCGAAGCCTGCCTGCGCATTGGAGAGGCACTGGACTGGCTTTCCGGAAAAGAGTCTGTCCATACATCCCTGCATGCAACCCACGCAAGGCCGTATCTCGTCCAACCTGCCGGCTTTAACTTTGTTGGTCCACTCAGGGTCAGCTATCTGGGCCCTTCCCACACAGACCATGTCGGCCATGCCATCGCGCAGTATCTGCTCCGCCTGCTCCGGCTCCACTATCCGGTTAGATGCAAAGACCGGCACTTCTACCTTGTCCCTGATGGCCGCGGCGAGATAGCTGAAAGCACCGCGCGGAACCAGCATGGGCAACTGCGGCACCCTTGTCTCGTGCCAGCCGCCTGTCACATTGATCGCATCCAGCCCGGCCGGCACAAGAGCTCGGCAAACCTCCACGGCCTCGACATTGGTGTTGCTTCCCGGCATGAAATCATTACCGCTCATGCGCATGGTAACCGGGAATTCCGGGCCAACCCTTTTACGGACCTTTGCTATCACCTCGCGCGAGAACCGCATGCGGTTTTCAAATGACCCGCCATATTCGTCTGTACGAAGGTTGGTGAGTGGTGACAGGAACTGACACATGAGGTATCCGGCTGAGCTGATCAGCTCCACGCCGTCCGCTCCCGCACTCCTGGCGCGCTCTGCCGCGGCCGCGAATTTTTCTTGTATATCGAGAATCTCATCCTTCGCAAGCTCCCTCGGCTCCTCTTTGGTGTAGCGTGATGTAACCGCTGAAGGCCCGACAGCCTTTTTCCCCCCGATGATAAATGAATGAGAATATCTGCCTGCGTGGAAGAGCTGGAGAAAGAGCTTTGCCCCGTGCCGATGGCAAGCCTCGGCCAGCTTTTGGAACCCGGGGATGTATTCATCGCTTTCAAGGGTCGGCATCATAAAGCCTGAGCCAATGAAGTCAATACCTACTCCACCCACGATGATCAGTCCGCACCCGCCGCGTGCTCGCGCCTCGTAGAAATCAATCAGGCGCTGGCCGCAGTGGCGGTTGTTGTCAACATACATCAGCCCGAAAGCTGGCATGACCACCCGGTTCTTTACCTCAACCTGGCCGATAGTTATCTGCGAAAACAGATTCCGAAAATTCATATCCTACCCTCCTTACGGCTTTTACCACTGAACATAAAGATTTCTGCATTATAACTTTTCAGGCGCAGGTTGTAAACCCGGAAACTTATCTTGGGTGTGCGACATATTTGGTGAATCATTTTTTTAACCCCTTTTTTGGGTTTA
>CAZOMR010000128.1:0-9399 GCA_964580655.1 uncultured bacterium | reverse complement strand
ACTCCATCGAGTTAAAAGCTTAAAAGAAAAACGGGGGCGGTTTGCGGAATTGCTGTCCTGGGCCAGGTAGCCTTGCCTCCCGGGTAACAATAATATATAATTATGTCCGGGAGAAATGGATGGCCAAAAAGGATCTGATTAAGCTCAAGGAAGAAGCGGACAAACTCTTCCGCAAGGGCAAACTCGATAAGGCCATTGAAGCCTATAAGGACCTGGAGAAACAGAGCAAGGGCGACATCCGCGTTTCCCAGAAGATTGCAGAGATACTTAATAAAACCGGCAAGAAATCGGAAGCGGTCTCCAAGTACAAGGAGTGCATGGAACAATACCTTCAGAAAGGATTTCTGATCCAGGCCATTGCACTTGGCAAGGTGGTTATCGAGATAGACCCTCAAGACGAGGATGCGAAGAAGAAGCTTTCGGAATTGGCTGAGAGACGGCAAGCCCGGGGCAAGTCTTTAACTGGGCTCAAAAAGGAGCCCGCTCCGGAGCCTTCCGCGGCCCCGGAACCAGCCGCGGAAGAAGAAGCTCCTGCAGGCACTGAGCCTGACTATGGCATGATCGAGATTCCTTCCGAGGAGGAGTCGTCTGCCGAGCCCGAGGCCGAGCCAGCGGAGGCTCCCATCCCTGCTGAAGAAGAAGAGGGCCTTCCGCTGGAAGCGGGGGATTCTGACATGCCGGAAGAGGGCCCGGTCCACACTCCGCTCTTTTCCGATCTCAAGCCCGAAGAATTAACCCGGGTATTTGACATGCTCCGTTCCGTCAACATTCCCTCCGGAGTGGCCATCTGCAGGGAAGGAGATCAGGGGGACTCGATCTTCGTGATAGCAGAAGGCACGGTCAAGGTAAGCCGGAAGGGCACGGACGGCACTGAAATTCATCTGACCAATCTGGGGCCCGGAGACTTCTTCGGAGAGTTCGGTTATTTTGCCAACTCGATCCGGCAGGCCACGGTGAAGGCTTATAGCGATGTTCAACTCCTTGAGATCTCCCGCGATGACATGGATAAAGTGGTGGAGGAGTTTCCCCGAATCAAGGATGTCATGCTCAAATTCTACAGAGAGCGGGTGCTCGACAACCTCTTTGCACTGAGCCCGCTCTTTCAGGGGATCGGACAGGCAAAGCGCTTGAAGCTGATAGAAAAATTTGAGCTCCGGCAAGCTGAACCCGGGGAAGTGATTGTCAAGGAGGGAGAGCCTGGGGAATCCATGTTCCTGATCAAAAGCGGACGCGTGGAGGTGGCAACTATTAACCCGATCAACAAGAATCGAACAGTCCTCGCTCAACTGGAAAACGGGGATTTCTTCGGGGAGGTCAGCCTTATTAAGAGCAAGCCGCGAACAGCTTCTGTCTCTGCCATGACGCCAGTGGAGTTGATGGAGATCAAGCGCGACCGGTTTGAAGAAATCGCGACAGAGCATCCGGAGCTGAAGAAGGTTCTGGAGGACACGATTGAAAGACGGGTTGAAGCCACGATTGAAAAGGTGACCAAAAAACCCGAGGTCGCGGTCTGAAGCAAATACGACAGGAGGGATTTGAGTGGCAAAAAGCGGACCTTCAAAGTCTTCGAGAAAAAAGGGTGTGAGTCCGGAATTAAAAAGGCTCAAACGGGAACTCGCCCTGTCCGAGAAGGAGAACCTTGCAGGCAGGCTTGAGTTAGGCGAATTGAAGGAAAAGCTGGACTTGACGCAACTGGAGATTGATCTTTACAAGGAGATCGGAAAGCTGACCCGCACCGGCCTGAGCATTGAACACCTGCTGGAGCGTGTGATGAAACGCATCTTGAGAATCTCAGCTACCGAATCAGGCACACTTTTCCTTCTCGATGAGTCCGGCGACAACCTGGTCTTTTCCGTGGTAAAGGGGCCCAAGGCGCAGGAACTTGCTGGAGAGAAAATGCCCATTGAGGAAGGCATAGCTGGATGGGTTGCCCGCACAGGTTCACCTTACCTCTCCTCTAAACCCTCGAGCGACGCCCGCTGGAGCCGACGCTTTGATCACCGCATCGGATACAAGACTCAAGAGTTGCTTGCGGTTCCTATGCAGGTCGCCGGCAAGACATTTGGTGTGATTGAACTTGTCAACAAGCGCGATGGCAGGCCTTTTGACAAGCATGACCTGGACTTGCTCACTACCATCTCCGGACAGGTGGCCATGCTGATTGAGAACGCCGGGCTATTTTTGCGCACCCAGGAAAAGGTCAGGCAGTTTGCCACACTCACAGAACTGAGCCGGATTCTCAACTCGTCTCTGGACCCCAAAACAGTGCGCACAAGGGCTATGGAGGCGGTGATGCAACTCCTGGACTGCGAGGCCAGCTCCCTCTACCTGATTGACGAGGACAGGAATGAACTATACTTCGAGGTTGCACTGGGAGACAGGGCGGATCAGGTAAAAGAGGTCCGGCTGAAGATGGGAGAGGGTATCGCAGGATGGGTGGCCCAGGAGGGAAAATCGGATCTGGTGCCGGATTGTTCAAAGGACCCGCGATGGGCTCGCCGTGTGGACAAGAAGTCCAAATTCCAGACGCGCAACATGGTCACGGTCCCGGTAAAGGCCAAAGAGAAAATTATAGGCGTGCTTCAAGCCCTTAACAAGAAGAAGGACAAGCTCTTCAACGAGGAAGACCTTCGGCTCATTGAATCATTGGCCGATCAGGTCGCGATTGCCCTGGAGAACGCCCGTCTCTATGAGAACCAGCGTCAAACCTTCCTGGAGACAGCCCAGGCCCTGGCCGCGGCTATTGAGAAGAGGGACATCTACACCGGGGGCCACACCAAACGGGTGCGTGATTTCTGCATGGCCTGCGCCCGGTTTCTCGATCTGAACGATCAAGAAAAAGAGAGGCTGGAACTCGCGGCCATCCTTCACGATGTCGGAAAGATCGGAATAGATGACAGTGTCCTGCGTAAGCCCGGAAAGCTAACTGATGAAGAATTCAGCCAGATTCGCGCGCATCCGACACTCGGGTTTGAGATTTTAAGCCACATCAAGTCGCTCACAGATGTCATACCCGGCACGCGTTATCATCATGAGCGGCCTGACGGAAAGGGATACCCAGAGGGCCTTCGTGACGGAAAGATTCCTTTCCTTGCACGGATCATCGCTGTGGCTGACACATGGGATGCCATGACCTCCGACCGGCCTTACAGGCCGGCCTTGAGCGACCAGAAGGCCCTGGCAGAACTTCGCAAGTACTCGGGAAAACAGTTTGACGAGAATGTTGTGAAGGCTTTTATCAAGGCTTACAAGCAGGGAATGGTAACTTCACAGCATTTTCGGAAAAAGGATGGAGATAATTGACGATAACATTAAAAGTGTGATAAAATGAGTAATATAGTTTTAATCTTATTTCTAATCGGCAAAGGAGGGTCAGATGGCAATCGAAGATGTCCTCTTTGAAAGGCTGGGGAAGGTCTTTCCCCCGGGAACCGTGCTCTTCCATGATGGAGAGAGCGGTCGGGAGATGTTTGTAATCCAGTCCGGCAAGGTCAAAATTTCAAAGAAAATCCGCGACGAGGAGCAGACCCTGGCTGTCCTGGGTGCCGGAGAATTTTTCGGAGAGATGGCCATTCTCAACAACAAGCCCCGATCGGCCAGTGCAACTGTGCTTGAGGAAAGCAAGGTATTGGTGATTGATCCGAAGACATTTGAATCCATGATCAAGAACAATACCGAGATCGCGGTGCGCATGATCAAGAAGCTTGCGGCACGCCTGCAGGAGGCGGACGACCAGATCGAGAGCCTGATGATCAAGGATGCGAACAGCAGGGTGGTCCACACTCTGGCGCGCATGGCCGACAGCTCCGGACAGCAGGTTGAAGGCGGGATAAAAGTGAATATCACTGTAGAGGGCCTGGCGGGCAAAAGCGGCCTGGAAACGGCCCAGGTACAAGAGGTTATCTCCAGGATTGTGAAAGCCAACATCATTCAGACCGCGCCGGACGGCTTGATAATCTCGGATGTCAACCGGCTTCGCAAATACCTGGAATACCTGACCATGAAGGAGCAGTTCGGGGACATGTAGGCGAAACCGGATTCGCGCGAAATAAGGGGTGACGAATGCAGATAGATGTGCTGGGTTGTTACGGCGGCCAGATGCCTGGTTATGCCACCAGCAGTTTCCTGATCAACGGCAAAGTAGCGGTGGACGCGGGAGCGGTAACCTCGCAGATTCCTATTGCTGGCCAGACAAAAATCAACGCGATACTCATAAGCCACACGCATCTTGATCATATCCTGGAATTAGGCTTTCTAGCTGACAACATCCTTGGCAAGCGAGACCGGCCGGTGAAAATCTATGGGACAAAGGAATGTATATCCTTCATTAAAAAGCATTTCATGAATAACCGTATCTGGCCGGATTTTACCGCCATCCCTACCAAGGAAGACCCGGTTCTTGCTTATGAGGAGATCGAGCCCAGCAAGCCCTTCGAGGTCCAGGGTCTCAAATGCCGTGCTATCCCTGTGGATCATACCATTCCGGCTGTCGGGTATATTATCTCGGATGAAGATTCAAGCATTGTCTATACCGGAGATACCGGGCCCACCAAACAGATATGGAAAGAGGCGGGCAAGCTGAAGAACCTTAAAGCCGTGTTCATCGAGGTCAGCTTTCCCAACAAAATGAAAGGCCTGGCCAGGCATACAGGGCACCTCACACCGGAGATGATGAGCAAGGAACTCGAAAAGCTCAAGCTAAATGATTTCCGCGCTTATACATTTCACATGAAACCGTTATTTATAAAAACCCTAAAGCAGGAGATCAAGAAAATCAGCGGCCCGGTCAAGATTACCAAACAGGGTGACCAGATCAAAATCTAGCGTCTGCGAAAAGACGCTGGCCCCGAATATGACATTGCGGCTCTATCGGGCGCTTTTGCTCCTGTCGGTATTATCCCTTCTCCCAGCCACCCTTTTCGCCCAGCTTTCGGAACTGGAGCTCGGAGATACCATAGTCTACATCAGTGCGGACCAGATGGAATATGAATCCGGCATGGAAAGGGTTCACTTTGAAGGTCAGGTCCGCGTGCGAACCGGCATGTATCAAATCCATGCCGACAGCATGTCTCTTGAGCTCAAGACAAAGCTACTTGAGGCTAAGGGCCGGGTCCGCATCACCACCGTGGAAGATGGGCAGGAGAAGGAAATTATGATCGCACAGGAGGCACATGTAGATCTGCCCTGGGATAAAGGATACATGCTTGAGGGGCGAATGCTCGTGCCCTGGGAGAGGGGCGAAGTCACGGTCTGGGGAAAAGAGCTTGAGGTGCTGGACAAGCACACTTTCCGTCTCAAGTCCGGGGGCTTTACGCCTTGCCAGTGCAAGCCCGGAATGAAGCCGGACTGGTCGGTCCATGCCAGAAAACTCTCTGCGGATACCCAGCGTGCCATAAGACTGGATTCCGCGCGCATCAGAATACGCGGCCGCACCATATTATATGTCCCTCTCTTAAGCTACCCGCTGGGAACTGAACGCCGCTCCGGATTCCTGCTCCCTGAATTCGACCACTCCAGCATTAACGGCTACCAGGCGGTCCTGCCATACTATCAGGTCCTCGGTCCCAGCGCTGATATAACTCTTTACCCCGGTTACATGGAAAAGCGAGGGATCAAGGGGGGAGCGGAATTCCGCTATAACCTGGGAGAGGATGCGGATGGCCAGGCTGAATTCTACGGTCTCAACGACATCAAGGATGATGCGGAGCGCTGGGCATTTATATGGCAACACCGGTCCATTTTTGAATCCGGCTTCGAGCTAAAATCAGACATCAACCTCGCAAGCGATAATGAGTATCTTGTTGACTTTGAAGATTTCAGCGGCATGCGCTACTCTCGCGCTCTGGAATCAAGGCTGGTCGGCGCCTATCACAGGCCCGACTCGGACCTCACGGCGGAACTATCATGGTTTGACGACCTGATGGGCGGCGATCTGAGGGAAAGCACCCTGGGTGAAGACAGGGATGAGGCCATGATCCAGCGTCTGCCGGAAATCCGATATGCACTACTGACCCGGAAACTTGCCGGGCCGATATACGCGGACATATCAGCAAAGGCTGACAACTACTTCCGAGAAGACCGGGACATGGGCAGGGGCATGAGAATGGAATTCATTCCCCGTTTGATCTATCCGGGCAAATGGGCCGATGCCATGGAAGTATGGGCCGCGGCAGGCTTCAGGGAAATACTCTACAGGCCGGACCCGGGATACTTCCATGATGGGTCCATATCCGGAGGGCCCGAAACGAGCCTGCGGGTTTCCCTGCCACTTGAGCGCACATATCAGGGTAAACCCGGGGGCGCAAGGTATCGGCACACACTGGAGCCCAGCCTGATACATTTTTATCAGGGGAAAACCGAGGACCCCAAAGACCCTTTTTTTCAAGCACTCTTCCCCGGGGAAGAGCTTAACCTTATCGGCCTGAACATGGAGAGCAGGCTCTTTTGCAAGGAGAATCCCTTTACGAAAAATATCTTTATATCAGAAATCAACCGCCTGGAATTGACACAGTTCTATGACATTGTAAACGAGGACTTCACGGACATGAGAATCGAAATCCGCCTCGAACCCGGATTCCTGCATTCGGGAAAAAATTCACAAGAACAGATCAGCTTCAAGCTCAACGGCTACTATGGATGGGAAGAGAATTCCATCACCCGCCTCTTTGCCGAGGCCCGATATGCCGATCCTACAAGGGATTCCTTCAGCCTCGGATACCTAGAAGACTCCGGAGAGCATCAAAGTCATCTATTCATCTTTACCGCAAAGCCGGCCCGCGACATCTTTGCCAGCACACGATTGACTATCAGCCCACTAATTCACCTTGACTACAAAACATATTACTCCCTTGAACATGAACAGCTCACGCATCAGGTGGCTTCCCTGGATTATATGTCCGCACAAAAATGCTGGGCCGTTACATTCGTCCTGAGCGATAGACTCCGGCCTGATCGCCCCGAGGCTCCTTATGAAATCAAAATGGCCGTCCTGTTTAGAATTCATGGAATCTAAAAAAACGAGCCCTGGAATTTTTTTCTTTACAAATTGCAAATTATCTGGTTAAATATATATAGTAAGAATATCAAACTATAGGGAAAAGGCCTTTTTCACCGCCCGGAAAACCCGAAGGGCCGGGAGAAGCTGAAGAAAGGGGGCAAGGAGATGGAGAAGCGGAAGTGGAAGTGGTTGATTGGAGGGGCTACCTTGATTATCATTTTTGGTCTGGCGCTATCCTCAGGCTGGGCTAAGAAGAAAAAGACCGAGGAAGCCGCAGAGCCCGCGATTGAAAAAGCCGAAACCGCGGAACCAGCACCTGCTGATACTGTGACGGAATTTCCTGAAACAGAGGACTGGGAGACCTGGGAGGAAGAGCCGGTCAAGATGGTGGAACCCGAGCCTGTGACACCTGCCATTCCTATGGTCCAGCCACAGCAACATTATCGCCTGCACAAGGTGGGCCAGGGAGAAAACCTTCATCTTCTAGCCGCATATTATTATGGCGACGCACGCGCCTGGCCTCGGATTTACCAGGTGAACAAGAAAAACATACGCAATCCCAATTTGATCCGGGAAGGCCAGATTCTCAAAATAGAGGTGCCACCGGGCTGGAAGCCTCGATTTGAACTCGCCGAGTTTCTCAAGAAGGAAACGGCACGCCAGGAAGCCATAGCTCAAGAGCCGATGCAAAAGCCCACCATTGTCCGGGAACAGAAAACTGTGCTACCAACCATCACCCCGCTTCCGGAAGTGGAAGAGGAGGAAAAACCGGAAAAGGGACGGGCACCATTGCGTGGCATTGAAGAGTCCGAGGCCAAATAGGATTTTCACCGGATTAAATCTATACACCCTTCTTGCCTTTACATCAGGTCTTGATGAATAGGGTCATACTCATCAATCCTAATCGGATGAAACCGGCCGTGGGACCGATCGGCCTGGACTATCTCGCGGACCCCCTGAGCAAAGGGGGCTTCCGTCCGTATATCTTTGATCTATGCTTCAACCGGGCCTACCGCAAGCCACTTGCGGCCCGGATCAAAACACTCCGCCCCATCGCCATTGGCCTGAGCATCCGCAACCTGGACGACTGCTACTTTGCAAGCCAGGAATTCCTGCTCCCCCAAATACGCTCACTGGTCCGGTGGCTGAAGCTAAAAACAGACGCTCCGATCATTCTGGGTGGTGTAGGATATTCCATCGCTCCTTCCGCGTGCCTTGAGTATATCCGCGCTGATTTCGGCATCCGAGGTGATGGCGAAGAGGCCCTCATTGCTCTGCTAAAAACTATTCAGGCCAGCCGAAAACCCGATGATAATCTGTCCGGCCTCGTAGTTCCGGGGAAAAAACCCAATCCACCTTCTTTTATAAACATGGAATCCTTCGTCACACCCACTCGCAAACTGGTTGACAATCTTCGCTACTATCAGGAGGGTGGACAGGGAAACATTGAGACAAAACGCGGCTGTTCTGAATCCTGCATCTACTGCGCAGACCCTGTGGCCAAGGGCAGGAGAATAAGAATTCGGTCCGCAGAGAGTGTCGCCGATGAACTGGAATTCCTCGCTCGCAAGGGAATCCATACATTCCATTTCTGCGACAGTGAATTCAACATTCCCCGGCATCATGCTCACGCCATCTGTGGCGAGATAATCAAAAGGGGACTAAACCGGAAGATCAGCTTTTATGTTTATGCTTCTCCAGTGCCCTTTGATAAAGAGCTGGCACGGGTAATGGCCGAGGCCGGGTGCAGGGGGATCAATTTCGGAGTGGATTCGGCAAGCGATGAGATGCTCTCCAGGCTGAAGCGTCGGCACGCCGCAGGAGACCTGGAAAAAGTGCTAAGCTCATGCCGTAAAACCGGGATAACCGTCATGTTCGACCTGCTCTTGGCCGGGCCAGGAGAAACACGGAACACTCTGAGGCAGACTATCTCGATGATTAAAAAACTCCGCCCTCACAGGGTGGGAGTGAGCATGGGCTTGCGTATCCTACCCGGTACAGAATTGGCGGAAATAGTGCGTCTCCAGGGGCCCCTGGATAAGAATCCCAACCTCAGGGGCATAGTCCGGGACAACCCGGAATTCCTTTATCCGATTTTTTACTTATCAGAAAAACTGGGCCGTGATGCAGAGGGGTACCTGAAAAAGCTGATTAACGATGATCCGTGTTTCTTCTTCGCCAAAAGCGATGACCTGAAGCAGAACTACAACTATAACCGGAATCTACCACTTGTGCGCGCTATACGAAAGGGCGCTCGCGGGGCATACTGGGACATACTCCGCCAGATGGCCGAAAAGCATAACCTGCCATGACCAGGGTCTGCGACATAAAAAGGGGGGGTTTTAGACGTTGGCGGCCCTTTGCTCCCAGAATTCCTCCATCCGGCCGGAGAGGTGGAGACA
>CAZOMR010000127.1:0-9465 GCA_964580655.1 uncultured bacterium | reverse complement strand
CTGATCTTCATAACCATTACTCCCTTATGATTTCTCTTTCTCCATCCCTTTTTAATGCCAGCTTAGCATAATTCCTTATCCTTGTTCAATTTGTCTATATAGATGGTTTCATAACCTTGTCTCCATCCCCCTTTGATGGGGGAGGGAAAGGGTGGGGGTGATCACCCTCCCCTTAATCCCCTCCCCTCAAGGGAGGGGAAATCTTTTTAATTCCATTTTGAAAATGGATAGTTATGAAGCCACCTCTAGAAGAATTTCTTTCGCCGAAAAAAAGCCGAAATAATTTGACTTCGCCCTCTTAATCTGATATATAAGCAGACACATTCCAGGATCGTAATTTTATCGCTGTTTCTTTTATCTCATGTAAAAAAACAGCAAAAAGGGCAGGCAAAGTAATTCAGGTATCCTGGTGGATGGTCTTTTTATTGGAGGGAAAAAACATGAAAAGAATGTGCGTTTACCTGGTAATTATCTTTACATGTGTATTTGTAGCTTTCAGTTGCCGGAAAAAGGAAGAAGAGGGAGCCCCTGCTTCCTCCGAATCTCAGCCAGGGAAAGCCGCGGAGTCCCTGGAGCCCTCTGCTATGCCGCCTTCAATGGGAGCGGATGATAATTCTATGATGGCCAGTGTCAATGGAAAGATCATCACCCGCGCAGAAGTGAATCAGGAAGCAGATAATCTTTTGAGGCAATTTCAAGGCCGTGTCCCTCCTGAACAAATGAACGATTTGCGATCTTCCTTGTGGAAACAGGCACTGGAAAACAAGATCAATACGAAACTTCTTTTGCAGAAAGTGGATCAGGAGAAAATACAGGCTGACAAGAAAGACATTGATGAGCAGATAGAGGAGATTGAAAGCCATTTTCCCAGCTCTGAAAAATTCCACGATCAACTAGCCGCCATGGGAATTTCCGAGAAAAAATTGCGTCAGGATATTGAAGAGAATCTGAAAATCAGAGCACTTCTGGACCAGCCAATGGCCGCGGTAAAAGAGGCGACCGAAAAAGAGGTTGAGGCTTTTTACAGCGACAATCCAGATGAATTCGAGAATCCGGAGCAGGTCCAGGCCAGTCATATTCTAATAGCAGTCAGCCCTGATGATAGTCCCAAGGAGAAAGAGGAAAAATTTAATAAGCTCTCCAGATTGAGAGACGAGATCGAGAAGGGTGCCGATTTCGCTCAAGTGGCGCGCCAGCACTCTGACTGTCCCAGCAAGGAACGCGGCGGTGACCTGGGATACTTTGAAAGGGGCAAAATGGTCAAGCCCTTCGAGGATGTGGCTTTCAAATTAAAAAAGGGCGAACTCAGCGAAATAGTTGAAACTCAATTCGGGTATCACTTGATAAAAGTAACTGGCCATCAGGATGCCCATACCCTTCCACTGAACGAGGTTAAGGAAAAGATAGCATCCTTTTTGAGTCGCCAAAAAGAACAACAAGCAATAAAGGATTATATCCTTGAACTGCGTAACGCGGCCAAGATAGAATATTCCGAGAACATCCAGCCTTAGTCCCGGTTCAATGTCTGATCTTGGCAAATCATAATTTGGGTTCCTCATAAGAATCTGAGGGGGGGTATTGACCACTCTCATGCTCTTATCTCTGGCTCAGTCTTTTGTCCCCACAGGCCGAAATGACAGCCTTGATTAAAGGGGCACAGGGCGTTTCGCTCGGGCAGAGCGCCCTGGCTCTCTTGGTCGTGCTCCTGAACCGATGCTGTCGTTTCCTTTTTGTCGCCTGCGGGACAGGAAAATGGAGGAACAAAATATAGGCGCAGAGCAAGCTTGAGAGGCGGCTTTAGCCGCGATTCCACTCACTAATTGAAAATTTCAGATCAGGCCTTTTTGGAGCGGACAAGAGAGCGCGCCATCCGGTCGAGCTTGAAAACGGTCGTGAACTCACTGTTCTTGCTGATCCAGAGCTTCTTGTTAATGACCGAATCCGTAATCGCTCCTCTATACGCCAGGCCGTCAAGCAGGATGCGTGGGTCATCGCAAACCATGACCAAGTCAATGGACTGGGGCTTGCCTTCCCTGACACTAATGTTGCCATTCTTGATGGCTATTGTAAACTGGCCACCTTTCACTTTTACCAGGATGTTGCGCTTCCAGCCGACGATGTCCTTTCTCGCACGCTCGTTCTCGTTCATATCCTTTATTATGGACTTGAGCTCTTTGAAGACCTCCTGGTACTCTCGGATCTGCGCCTTGGTCGCCCTCGGCAACCTGGGCTCAACCGGCCTGCCCCAGTCAATGTCCGACTCCCGGAGACCCTTTTTCTTAAGCTGGCTCTTTTTGAGTTCAGAGGCGGGCACGCAGAACACATCGGTCATCTCGCCTATACGCTCGTCCCTGAAAACGAGCTTGACCTCTGTTCCCTTCTTGATGATCCCGGGCACAAGGATGCCAGTGGTAGTGTAAAGCATCACGCTCATGGCAGTGTCGGCGCCTTTGAAAATGACCCGACCGCGGCCAAAAGGAGCCATGGGCTGGAACATCGAGGTCGCAAAGTAGGTGATAGGAGGCGTTGAATTCATTACGCCTGTCTGCTCGACCTCCACCAGCTCGGTGGGAGCAAAGTTACAGTCCGGGCAGTGGGTGAGAAACGGAGGAACCCTGACTATGCCGCATTTCTCGCACTTGCATCCAAGTAGTTTCTTGTCGTCCCGAAGACCCAGGAAAAAGGGCGAAAACTCCCCCTTGGTTCTGCGGTAGAAGGTGTACATGGAGTCGTTCTTTATAAGGTAATCCTTGCCCTCGATTGTTTCTATAAAAGAATCCACCTCGGGAATGTAATAGTCAGGAATAACCTTTTCTTTCTTCTTGCTCATTGATTCCCTCCTTCCCTATTCGTGCTCGAAGATCACGCACGCGGTGTATTGCGCAATGGTGGAGCCGGTTCCGTGGATCAGCGCGGTTTTCTTGTTTCTCGCGATCAACTCATTGCGGGCTGACCATGCTGACATGATGTTACTTGCGCCCACAGCATGACCGCAGTAGATCAAGCCACCACAAGGGTTTACAATGTATTTTCCGCCAGGCAACATCAGGCCGTCTTCTATCAGGGAGTCGGCATTGCCCACCGGCACCAGCCCGAATTCGGCCATACTGATTTCCAATTGGTGGACAAAGGCATCGTGTAGCTCCACAATATCTATGGATTTGGTGGGATCTTTAATCCCCGCCATCTCGTAGGCTCGATGCGAGGCGTAATGATCGGACCAGATTCTGGACATGTCCTTCTGGTTCTTTCCGGCAAAGGAATGCTCGTTTGCCTCGCCTACCCCGGTGATCCAGACCACGGGCTGGCCGCTGTTTCTTGATATGGCCTTGGCGGTTTCCTCTTCAGCGAAGATGAGCGCCGCGGCACCCTCGGTATAAACGCAGATCTCAAGCTCCTTGAAGGGATAGACTACAAGACGGGAGTTCATGACCTCCTCGGGAGTCACCTGGTCGAACTGTCGCTGGGCATACTTGTTACCTCTGACCTGCTGGCTCAATTGGGAGGATATCTGGGCGGTCACTTCAGGCTTTAAATCCTTCGGGTGCTCATCCATGTAAGCCAGCACCACCTCGGCATAGCTGTCAGATGCGGTCCAACCGATCATCTGCTCGAAAAAGCTGTCACCCGACCAGCCGATTGTTTTTATCACCTCGGGAGTGGCGGACATGGACAAAAAGTCAAAGCAGTCCGTGGCTTTCTCAACACCAAGGACCAGCGCTGTATTGAACCGGCCCGCTGAAATATAGGCATGAGCCGCGCTCATTGTATAAGCGCCGGTAGCACCGCCGTTGGTGATACGCATGCCGAACTTGTTCTGCATACCCAGAAGACCATGAAGTGCATGCTCGGGAATGGCAGTTCTCTCGAAAATATCATTGTAAATCGCATAAAAAACCGCGTCCACATCCTTGATGTTCATTTGCGCATCCGTAACAGCTTCGCGGGTCGCCATCTGGGCCAGTTCATAATAGGTCTTCTCTCTCCAGGTTCCCTTGAAAGGCGTAACGCCCGCACCAATTACACCGACACGTCTTGGCATAACATCAACCTCCTTTACTCATTTGAAAAGCAGGGCTATTTCGGCTGGATATTTTCCCTCACGAAACCCACTATATCTTTTGTGCTTGCACCGGGTGTGAAAATCTCCAGCACCCCTTGCGACCGGAGTTTCTTTATGTCATCCTCCGGGACAATACCGCCGCCGAAGACCTTGATGTCCTCCATACCCTTATCTTTCAGCAACTCGATCACGGCCGGGAAAAGCGTGAGGTGAGCTCCGGAAAGAATGCTCAAGCCTATCGCGTCCACATCCTCCTGGAGCGCTGTTTCAACAATCATCTCCGGTGTCTGATGAAGGCCAGTGTAAATCACCTCCATGCCTGCATCCCGTAAGGCCCTGGCAACTATCTTGGCCCCACGGTCATGGCCGTCCAGGCCGGGCTTGGCTACAAGGATCCGGTGACGGCGCTTCTCTGTCATTCCTACCTCCTTGAAAAAGGGTTACATCCTGGCGGAGTTTTCAATATAACACGATCTCGAAAAATTGCAAATAATTTGCCCGAGATTTTTGTTATAATAATTGTATGAGTTCTAAAGCTAGCCGGGTGCCAGGATGCCTGCTAATCTGACTCCCGAATATCTTGAGGCCGAAAGGGAATACAAGGCGGCCGGGACCACGGAAGAGAAGCTGGACGCGCTTGAGCGTATGCTCTCCGTGGTGCCCAAGCACAAGGGCACGGAAAAAATCCAGGCCGACCTCAAGCGCCGCATCTCCAAGCTGAAAGGCCAGGCGCAGAAGAAATCAGGGAAAAGCCGTGCTGACCTTTATTATATTCGCAAGGAGGGAGCCGCGCAGGTGATCCTGGTGGGTGCGCCTAATTCGGGCAAATCAGCTCTCATGCTGGCCCTGACCAATGCGCCAGTGGAAGTGGCGGAGTATCCCTTCACAACTCGCAATCTTCAGCCCGGGATGATGCCCTTCGAGAACATACAGGTCCAGTTGATTGATACCCCTGCCATCTCCCGGGAATACATGGAAACCTGGTTGCCGGGGGTGGTGCGTAATGCTGATTTCGTCTTGATAGTTGTCAACCTCGCAAGCGACGACATCCTCGAAGAGCTGGAGACTGTGCTGGTGCGGCTTGGGGACAGAAAGGTGGAACTGGTCTGCGAGAGCGGAAGAAAATACAGTCAGGATGGCCTGGCAAGGGTCCGGGCATTGATACTCGGAACGCATCTTGATAACCAGCCTGCCAGGGAAAAGCTCGGTATATTGAAGGAGCTTTACGGTAAGAGGTTTCCGATTTACGCGCTCTCGTGCCAGACAGGGGAGGGCGTGGAATTATTCCGCCGCAAGCTTTTCAAGGAGGAGCTTCATCTTGTGAGGGTATACACAAAGACACCGGGCAAGCCCCCGGACAAAAGGGACCCCGTAATATTGCCGGAGGGAGCAACAGTGGACCATTTCGCCACCACGATACACAAGGACATAGCAAAAAACTTGAAATTCGCAAGGATATGGAGTAAGAATAAATATGACGGCCAGAAGGTAAACAAGGACTATCGGCTGATGGACGAGGATGTGGTGGAGCTTCATGCCAGATAGATAGTATGGAGGGCTGGTTTGGCGGAAAAGCCATCGAAAATGGATAAACAAGAGATCACCACGCTGGGCGATGAGGCCAAGGTGCGCGACATTCCGGAGGACATCATGGTGATGCTCCGGGTGAAAAAAGGCGCAGAGCCGGGACGGGGCTACCAGATCACAAAGACCCCGGTATCCATCGGACGCGATACCTTGAGCAATATATCCATCAATGATACGCGCATGTCTAGACAACATGCCGCACTCTTCTTCCTTCCACCTGATTTCTACCTGAAAGACCTCGGAAGCACCAATGGAACTTATGTCAATAACAAACGAATAAAACAGGCCACTCTTAAAAACGGAGACCTCGTCAGGATAGGCAACACCGAGTTCGAGTTTATAGTCTCGGAAGTGCCCTCGGGCTCATAAGGGATGCCAATGAATATTCAGGTGAGAGGAGAAAGTCATCAGGGGCTAAAGCGGCCTCACAACGAGGATCATTTCCTGATCAACCGGAACCTGGAGCTCTTCGCAGTGGCGGACGGGGTCGAGACATGCCCTTACGGTGAGCTGGCAAGCCGCATGGCCGTAGAGGAGTTGGAGAAGATCATCAATGATCTGGATATTGATGCGGACGCCACTCCGCCTTTCGAGGATTTCCAGGGTTTGCCCCTGCCGCTACGATCCCTGAAGTTTGCCGTCCGGGAGGTTAACCGGCGCATTTATTCAAAGTCCAATGAGGACGCCAAATACCAGGGCATGGGAAGCACCCTCAGCGCGCTCTGGCTGAGGGATGACCGTGCTTATATCGCACATGTCGGCGACAGCCGCGCCTACCTGATCCGAAAAGGGCTCGCTCAACAGCTAACGAAAGATCATACCTCGCTCTCGGAAAAGGAATTCAACCAGCCGGTAGACATGGAGACCTATGAAGATTATGCGCCGCTCTCCGAGCACGAGCTGACCAGGGCTCTTGGCGTTAACCTGGATGTGCAGGTGCAACTGGCAAGCGGATCACCCAGGTCAGGGGACTTCCTGGTGCTCTGCACCGACGGGCTCTACACAGAAGTGCGCAACTTTGAGATCGCGGATGCAGTCCTGAAGAATCCCCTTCCACGCGCAACCATGAAGCTGATCCAGCTTGCAAATTCCCGCGGCGGCAAAGATAACATCGCACTGATCGTCATAAAGGTGGTCTGAGCATAGAGTTTTTTTGAACCACCAGGACACCAAGAATAAAAAGTATCCAGTAGCCAGATAACCACCCTCACCGCAAGGTGGTGAAAGTTATTTCAGTTCTTGCTCGATAATCTGGATACTCTTTTTTGCGTCTATAAAATCCGGATTTATCTCAAGTGCTTTTTCAAACATGTCTCTGGCTTCGGGAAACCGCTCCAGGTTGAAGTAGCAGAATCCCAGATTATTGTATGCCTCGGCCTCTGTCGGGTATTTCGCTGTGATCCGCTCGAAGATTTGAGCGGCCTCGGCATATCTGCCCTGCTTTGCATAGATGGCTCCGAGTTGATACAGTGCAAGAATGTGGTAGGGATCAATTCCAATGACTTCCTCAAAAGCCTCCATCGCCATATCCTCTTTGCCATTCCTCTGTTCAAATCGGCCTATCTCGAAGATGTATTCCGGATTTCCAGGTGCAAGTCGCACGGCTTGCTCCAGGGCTCTTTTGGCTCCTTGATAAAACCCTTCCTTTTCCAGGGCCTTGCCCATGGCGGCATGATAGCGCGCATCTTCAGGCGCAAGCTCAATGGCCTGGCGAATTTTGATCTCGGCCTCAAAATAGTCGCCACTCTCAAGTATAGAAAGCGCGTGTTGAAAGATTTTCTCAGCCTGCCGGTGCTCGTATGACGGGCTCGTGATATAGATAAATCCGGCTATCAGGGCCAGTCCAGCGAGGATCAAGATTCCCAGGATAATGTGTTCTCTCTTCATCTCTTCAACCTCTCCGTGCAGGTAATTTTAGCTTGACAAGGATTAATATTCCAGCCACGGATAAAAGCAGGACAAGGAACAGGGCGGTCAGGGGCAAGGCTTTCAGGAAAAGCGGTGTTCGGTCCCATTCTTGCCTGCGCACTTTCCTTGCAAGAGCTTTTTCATCCAGGACCCTTTTTGCAAAAGGCGGCGGGTCTTCAAGGGACTGGTGCGGCTCTCTCTGATACCAGAAGGCCACACTTGCATAAAGGTTATCCAGGTCATTGGTCATGCG
The DNA here is from genome assembly GCA_964580655.1 of uncultured bacterium. Classification (GTDB taxonomy): domain Bacteria; phylum RBG-13-61-14; class RBG-13-61-14; order RBG-13-61-14; family CAZOMR01; genus CAZOMR01. Next base: position 1,654 of record CAZOMR010000127.1, on the reverse strand, counting down.
GCCGTGTTCCATGCTGAACTCTATTCCCTTGTTGAAGGGAATCGGGTCAGCGACATGAAAGCGGTAGAGCACTGTCTTTCCGGCATAGCCCTTGCCAAGCGAGTTTGCGACCGGGGCCCCGGCAAAAGGAGATCTTCCGAACTTGCACCAGCCTGAGTCAAAATATTCCTCTGTCCCGGTGCCATGGAGGCTCGGGGGATACGGCTTGCGGTCCAGGAAGATCATCTCATCGCCTTCTCCCCACCATACATGGTACAGGTTATAGACATGGAGCGCAGTGCCCACATAGTGTCCCTGGCCTTTTGTTTTGAGGATTATGTAATTATCCTTCCCGGTTTGATTGGGCAGGGCAGGATATGACCGTGTCATCTCCTGATGATACCATGCGTGAAAGCGAAAATCCGTTTCAGGCTCGCCCAGCTCGTATAGGGCCTGGAACTGCAAGGGCCCGGATGAATAAGGGCCGTCATTGACAAGCACGATCCGGGCCTTCTGGAAAGGCATGGGAAAAGCGATGATGCCGCCTGAGGGAAGGCGCTCAAGAATTCCTTGCGGCGACTCTGTTCCCCAGGCATTTCCAAACAAGGCTTCAAGCGGGCAATCCACGCTCGGCTCATCTTCATGATCCCAGAATATCTGGAGTCGCAGGGGCGAAGCCCTCCATTCTTTGCTTTCTCCGGATGCTATGGATAAGTATTTTATTATACCGGATCCTGTCATTGAAAAGATAACCCTTTCCTGTCCAGGTTCAACATCCAGGATCATGCTCTTTGAAAGTAGATCTGATGGATCGGGAAAGTATTTTTTACGGGAGAAAAACTCAAGAGCAACATTGAGCGCTCTTCGCGCCTTTTCATTGAGAGGAATTTTGAGGCTTTTCACCTGAATTTCAGCAGGGTATTCCCGGCAGGATACCTGCCAGTAAGCACCGAAGCCTTTATCGCCCCTCTCTCCGCGTGGCGCGAGGTAAGCGATCTCGACCCTTGCTGAGCGGGAAAAGGGAATGGGAAAGTAGGAGTAGTGTCCCCAGTGGCTCTTCCCCACCAGGGGGCTGAGAAAAGGCTCTACTGACCCTGCGAAGAAATCACGCGCTTTCATGTCAATAAGCGGTTCTTCCTGCTCATCCAGATATATCCTGAGGATTCCTCCCGGGGTCGCCGCGTAGATGCGGGTGATCACGCCCGGGCCGGAGAGCCTGGCAAGAACCGCTCGATCTTCATCCTTGCTGAGAAAGTTATAAGCGTCCCGGTTCATTCCCTCGCGGTCGTAAGTGGAGACCATCTGCACCTGATAGGGCTTGGGCATGGCAAGGGAGTTCAGATCGGACATCTCGCTTATCAGGGAAGAGAAGTCAATGGCTTGCGGAGTTGCACCTGCGGCCCATGGAAAAAGGATAATCCAGACCCACCATCTGCTCTCTTTTCTGCGGATTCTGCGTGGACTCATGCGCCTGGGCTAAAGTATAGTTAACTAAAAACTAAAGGGCCTGTTGCCCAAATGTAGGGGCGCGGCTTGCCGCGCCCAAAATCGGGCAGGGCAAGCCCTGCCCCTACGAATATTATTCATTAAACCAATGATTTGATGTTTTTTAAAGATGATATTTTCCATAATATTATTTGGGCAACATGACCTAAAGCTCTGACCCCAATTGCGG
>CAZOMR010000126.1:0-9543 GCA_964580655.1 uncultured bacterium | reverse complement strand
GCGGTTCAGAAAAATCCTTCATCCTTGAGTTTATCCAGTGTTATTTTATCCAGGGCATCTCTTTTATCAAAAAGCAGGCGCTCAACATACTTCCCGATCATGTCCGCCTCCAGGTTCACATGATCCCCTATTCTCTTTTCCCCCAGGGTGGTGTGCTTGATGGTCTCCGGGATCAGCATCAGCCGGAAATCCGCAGGCCCTATCTTGTTCACGGTCAGGCTGATTCCATCCACGGTCACCGATCCCTTCTCTATAATATATCTCATCACCGGCTTCGGGGCTTGAATCCGGAGTTCCTTGAATTCTCCCTCCTGCCTGGTCTCAAGGACACTGCCCACGCCATCCACATGGCCCTGGACCAGGTGCCCCCCGAGACGGTCTCCCATCCGGAGCGCGCGCTCAAGGTTCACCCGACTCCCTTTTCGGAGTTCTCCCAGGGTGGACCGGTCAAGTGATTCCGAGGACACCTCTACCCGGAAAGCCCCGGCTTGAAACCCGGCCACTGTCAGGCACAGCCCGTCCACTGTCACGCTTTCGCCGCTCTTCAGGGCAAAGTCCTCTTTTTCCGGCGCGATAAGTATCCGTCGCGAGCCTGCTCGGGTCTCGATCTTTGTAACCTCGCCTGTGCTCTCGATCAGGCCGGTAAACATTTAATTACCACCCTTTCGCCGCCTTGCTTGAACCGTGGACACAAATACATTAAGCACCACAAAGAGAAAGACTATTCCGACGAGGGATTCTACTGTCACGGCTATCTTGGCCCACATATTAACCGGATATATATCTCCAAAACCTACAGTGGTCAATGTGGACAGGCTGAAATACAATGCATCCACCACATTCTCAATGCCGAAGAACTCAAGCCACCCGCACCGGCTGAGCGAGAAATGTATTATTGAAAAATTATTCAAAAATTCCAGGAAGTTGATCCCGATCAGGATAACATTGCGGCTTGTGAGCCGATCCTCTCGACCCTTTGTGTTAAGCACCTCAAGCAGACTGATCTGGATGTTGGCGAGGATGCAGTCAGAAATCCGGTATGCGCTCAGCAAAGAAAAAAGACACGCCACAGGCAGAAAGTATTTACAGTCAATGGTAATAAAAAAGACCTGGCTCAAAATAAGCATCAGCACAGACCCGACATACCAACAGAGCACATATATCTCTACCAGTCTTCGGGTGCGGTTCCGGACATGGCCCAAGGGAGAAAGCCAGAGCACCACCTCAAACGCCCTTCCCACGACTGTCTCTAAGAACTCTTTCCTCTCACTCCTGCGCATCTCTTCCATATCCTTCGGAGTTTCATCTCCCGGGATACCCGATCACCATAAAGTCCGCCCCCACCCTTTTCACCTGCATATCACGAATTTTAAGAGCCTGCTCAAGCCGTCGCACATGAGTCCCGCAAGCCATGCTCCGGGCCTTTCCGTCCAGGAGAAGCCTGGGCGCGAAAAACAGGATCATCTTGTCAACGATCCCGTTTTCCAGGGCCGATGTGAAAAGCTCTGCCCCGCCTTCCATCAGCACGCTCGCTATCTTCCGCGTGCCGAGTTCCCGCATCAGGGCCTTGAGGTCAACCCTGCCTGCGCGATCCTTCCGCACGATGAGAATCTCCGCTCCCGCATTCCGGATCAACTTTCTCTTCCGGGCCTCTGCCTGCGCGGTTGTTGCCACCATGGCTCCTCCCGCGGCCGTGGAGTTGAAGACACGCGCTTTTGCTGAAACCCTAATTCGGGAATCCACTATAAGCGGCCTGGGGTTGCGGCCCTTCCCGGCCAGGCGCACAGTTAAACGCGGGTCATCCGCGAGCACTGTTCCTGCTCCCACCATCACCACATCCACTATGTCCCGCAGGCGGTGCACACAAGCCCGCGCCTCTGGGCCGGTTATCCAGTTCGACTTGCCGAAACGGTCGGCAATGCGTCCGTCCAGAGTAACCGCGGCCTTGAGGATCACGAACGGGGTCTTTGTGGTAATGTATTTAACAAATACCTCGTTGAACCTTTTACACTCAGCTTCCAGTAGTCCGGTGATCACCTCGATCCCAGCCCTCCGGAGCGCGCGGAAACCCTTGCCGTTTACCAGAGGATTCGGGTCTTTCATGCCCGCGACAACGCGTCGAATCCCTGCCCGTATTATAGCCTCGGTGCAAGGCGGGGTCAGGCCGTAATGACAACAAGGCTCCAGGTTCAAAATCAGGGTAGCCCCCCTGGCCCTTTGACCTGCACTGGCAATGGCATTGACCTCTGCATGCGGCTTGCCAGGGCCTTGAAAAAATCCCTGGCCTACCACCTTGCCATTTTGCAAAATCACTGCTCCCACCATAGGGTAGTAAGCAACATCACCCTCGGCGCGTCGGGCCAGGCGCAAGGCTCGCCGCATCAACGGGGCATAATTTAGATCGGGGTTACTCAGGGGCATCTACATCTTACCGAGAGCGGACTTCCGCCTTCTTCCTGTCCAGGAGGTCCTTGAGCTCATCCATGAATTGATTGATGTCCTTGAAGGATCGGTATACCGAGGCGAAGCGGACATAGGCAACATGGTCAAGGTGGAATAGCTCATTCATCACCTCTTCCCCTATCTGGGTGGAAGGAATCTCCTTTTCTCCGCCCTCTTGCACCTTGTGCTCGATCCTGTCCACCAGCTTCTCGAGCACGGTAATACTTATCGGCCTCTTTTCACAGGCCTTTTTCAGCCCGATGAATATTTTCATCCTGTCAAATGGTTCCCGCCGGCCATCCTTCTTGATAACCAGCGGCAACACCTCCTCCACCCGCTCGTATGTGGTAAACCTCCGACCACATTCCAGGCACTCCCGCCGTCGCCGGATCACCTTGCCATCCTTGCTCAGCCGCGAGTCAATCACCTTGTTCTCGATCTCCTGACAAAATGGACACTTCATCTCTTTCTCCTTCCTCCTTGACCGGCCCGCTTAAACTTGACCACGGGAATCTTCGCCTCTCTCACAAGATCCTTCGACAACTGGTCCGGGTATCCTTCGTCGTAGACAATCCTTTTTATCCCTGCATTAATAAGCATTTTCATACAGGTCGAGCAGGGATAGGTAGTGCAATAAAGCGTTGCCCCGCTGGTGCTGACGCCGTGAAGAGCGGCCTGGATGATTGCGTTCTGCTCGGCATGAAGGCCCCGGCAGATCTCCATCCGCTCCCCGCTGGGCACATTGAGTTTTTCCCGCAAACAGCCCACCTCCGCACAGTGCTTGAGCCCGGAAGGGGCGCCGTTATAACCGGTTGTGAGGATTTTTTTATCCTTGACAAGAACCGCTCCTACGCTCCGACGCAGGCAGGTGGCCCGGCTGGAGACAAGCCTTGTAATCTCCATGAAGTATTCGTCCCACCCTGGCCGCTCACGCGGCTCTTTGACCATGGAGGGCTTGCCCGTTTTCACCTTCATTGGCTTTTCAGTTTAGCCTTTTTCTTTCTCTTTTTCAAATCCTTCTCCTGGGTGCCGGGTTTTCGTCTTTCCAGATTTATGTGAAACCATGCTTGAGAACACAAGAAATGATTTTTCGCCTGAATTGAGATAGAATATATATAAGAGACGAGCGGTGCGGCTTTAAAAGGGGGAAAGCAGATGCCGGAGTTGAGAAAGGATCCCGTGATCGGTCGTTGGGTGATCATATCCACGGAGCGAAGCAAGAGGCCTTGTGACTTTCATTTCGAGGCTGAGCCAGAGGTAAATTCCGGGAAGTGCGCTTTTTGTGAGGGGCACGAGAAGGACACGCCGCCCGAGATCTTCGCTTACCGCGATAATTCATCTTCTCCTGACACGCCTGGGTGGAGACTGCGCGTAGTTCCCAATAAATTTCCGGCTCTCAGGGTGGAGGGGGACCTGGAGCGGTCCGGCGAGGGCATGTTCGACCGGATGAACGGCATCGGCGCGCATGAGGTAATCATTGAGACGCCCGAACATCTTCGGAATCTCACCCAGCTTGGTCCCCGCGCGGTGGAAGATGTTATCTGGGCTTACCGCGACAGGATCATGGATTTGAAAAAGGATCAGCGCTTCCGGTATGTGCTTATTTTCAAGAACAAGGGTGCCGCGGCAGGTGCCAGCCTGGAACACACCCACTCCCAGCTCATAGCCCTTCCCATCGTGCCCAAGCGTGTGGCCGAGGAGATAGCAGGCGCCAGGGAGTATTATTCCTTCAAAGAGCGATGCGTGTTCTGCGACATCGTCCGGCAGGAAAGCGATGATGGTTCACGCGTTGTTGCCGAGAACCCTGACTTTATCGCCATTTGTCCATACGCTCCCAAGGGGCCCTTTGAGATGTGGATCATCCCGAAGGGCCATGTTCCCGGGTTCGAGAACTCTCGCAGACAGGAATATGAAAACCTGGCTCGCATCCTCCAGCTAGTATTAAAAAAGCTTGAGGTTGGGCTCAGCGATCCGCCGTATAATTTCCTCATTCATACCTCTCCCTTCCACCAGGAGGCAATCTACTACCACTGGCATCTTGAGATCATGCCCATTCTGACTAAACTGGCAGGCTTTGAATGGGGCTCCGGGTTCTACATCAATCCCACTCCCCCGGAAGACGCCGCCCAGTTCCTCAGAGATGTCAAGATTGACTGATTTAGACATTACCCAAAAATTTGAGTTCCCAATAGGATTGCCTGAGGAGAGAGAGGATCAGTGTTGTCCCGATGGGTATTAAGATGTGGCGGCCGAAAGGCCGACCTTGACAAAATGACGCCATGTGCAAAATAAAAACCCCTTGTCTTTGGTCGTTGATTTTTCATAATCCTTCATGGATCGCTGGTCAGCACAGGTTTTGCGGCCGTCCGCAAGACACCTCGGATTCCACTTGTTGAAATTCTTACAGCGATTTTACTTACAGAAAAATCAGGGTGATTTTCGGGAAATGTCCTGGGGCTGATCGTCTAAAAGCCCTCCAGGGGGCAAAAGAGAGGTTCATTTTTGATCTTGCAATGATATATGATTGTTATGAAGAGGGCTCTTGTTCTCTCAGGATTATCTCCGCGGCTTTGCTTGCGGCTCGGCCGACGACACTTGAACAATGTTCCATCATCCCTGCCGACCCCGCGGCCTCTAAGTCCTTGGGGTCCATAAGGTTAAAAGTCCGGCCCATGAGTTTTTTCTGTATGTCATAGCACCGGCAAGTGCCGTATTGCTGGATGAAATCATTATGCAGTTCCTTGCATAGCAGGTATGACTTCATCGGCTTCAGAATGTTCCTGTGATCCTTGCGTTCCCTGCCGAAGATCAGCCCTATCACCATTGCGCATCCGGTCAATGCTCCGCAGGACCCGTCTCCCGAGAGCCCTATTCCGTCTGCAAGACCACTGGCCGCTTTGAACACATCTTCATTTTCCATCCTCAGAACATCAAGCAGACCCGCCACAGCGGACTGGGCACAACCAGTGCACGTCTTCTCGTATTCCTTGGCTACTTGATATGCCCTTTCCAGAATTTCTTCTTTCCCTTTTTCAGCCATTGCTTTTCCCTCCGGTATTTAAATATCTTCAGGCATACTCGTTGCACAGATAATACATCACTTGCTTTTCTTTTCAAATCCGGCGACCCGATATAGTGGGCCTGCTTCTTACCGACCTATAGATGGTTTCATAACTTGTCATGAAACATTATGTTAAATTCTGGCGTCTGGGTAGGGGCGCAATTTATTGCGCCCTCCCTCTGGGCGTGATGAATCACGCCCCTACGATCTGGGTTATGAAACCATCTTTAGTAAAGCCGTTGATTTTTTTCCACACCTATGCTTTATTTAGCGTGTGGCCTATTTTATCGGGCCGCGGTTAAAATGGATTACAATTATTTTGAGTGATTTCATCACATCCTGATCCAACATCAAAAAGGGGGCAAGGATTTGGGGGGCGAATTAAAGAATCTATTTTCTCCTGTGCTCATAAATCAGATGGAGCTTAAGAACCGGGCTGTCATGCCTCCGATGGGCACCGGGTATGGAGCACTGGACGGCAGTGTCACCGATCGCCTGATCCGTTACCTTGCGCTCCGCGCGCATGGCGGCACGGGGCTTATCATCACCGAGGTCTGCGCTGTGGACCCCCGCGGTAAGGGATTCGCCTCCGAGATCGGCGTCTGGAACGATGAATTCATCCCCGGTCTCGCTAAGATACCCGATGCCATCCACTGCGAAGGCGGCAAGGTGGCGCTACAACTCCACCATGCGGGCCGCGAGACCTTCAAGGCTGTCACTGGCGCGATCCCCGAAGCGCCGTCCCCCATCCCCAGCGCGATCCTCATGCAGGAGTGCGAACAGATGAGCAGGGACAGGATTGGCGAGATGGTTGATGCATTCGCCAAAGCCGCGGTCCGAGCGCGCGAGGCTGGCTTTGATGCGGTCGAGATCCACGGCGCCCATGGCTACCTGGTGAACCAGTTTCTCTCACCCTTCTCCAACCGTCGCACTGACGATTATGGCGGGTCGGATGAAAACCGCGCCAGGTTCGCGATTGAGATTATCGAGGCAGTGCGCAAGGAATTGGGGCCTGATTTCCCGGTTTTTATCCGCGTATCAGCCGAGGAGCTGGTAAAAGGAGGATACGATCTATCGTTCATGGAATGGCTTGCACCCAGGCTCGTGGCCGCTGGAGTGGATTCTATCCATGCCTCGGTTGGAGTCTACTCGACCCCCGGCAATCTGAGCATCGCCTCGATGGACACTCCCGCTGGCTTTAACCTGCACCGAGCCCGGGCAATCAAGCAGGTAGTGGATGTGCCTGTTATAGGGGTGGGGCGGGTCAATGATCCCAGGCTCGCTGACGAGGCCATTGTGCGAGGTGATGCTGATCTCATAAGCTTCGGCCGCCAGCATCTCGCTGACCCTGAATTCATCGCCAAGGCAAAGCGCGGAGATTTCGATGACATCCGCTGGTGCCTGGCGTGCAACCAGGGGTGCATCGAGCGGATGAGTTATGAGATGAAGTCCGTCACCTGCACGATCAATCCCGAGTGCGGCATGGAGTACAAGGGAGAGACCGAAAGAGCGAAGAATTCCAGGCTGGTGTGGGTGGTTGGCGCTGGTCCCGCGGGTCTTTCCGCGGCCATATCCGCTCTTGAGCGCGGGCATCGAGTCGAGGTCTTTGAGAGGGATGACGAGCCTGGCGGCCAGTTGCGGCCTGCAAGTAGGCCTCCGAACAAGAAGCCGTTTGCTGACTGGGTTGCCTGGGCGGTGCGCCGCCTGGCAAAGTATGGCGTCAAGGTGCGTTGCTCTCAAGAGGTCACGGCGGAGATGATCCGGGCCGGGAAACCCGAGGCCGTTATCCTTGCGGCCGGGTCCCTGCCTGCTACGCCCGACATCCCCGGTATAAAAGGCGACAATGTATTTGATGCGCGCGATGTATTGATGGACAAGGTGGAGCTGAAAGGCCCGGCAGTGGTTCTTGGGGCAGGGTATGTTGGAATGGAGACCGCTGACTTCCTCATATCCCGGGGCATCGAGGTTACCGTGCTGGAGATGAAGGCGATGGCGCCGGTGGGCAAACACACGGCCCACGGCTGGTGGCTGAACAGGCGCTTGAAGAAGGAAGGGGGAGTGCTTGTTCTGGGGGCGGTTGTGGTCCGGGTCGAGCCGGATGCTGTTCTATATATGCAGGGCGGCAAGGAACACCGCGTTTCGCCAGCGCCGATGGTGATAACCGCTCTCGGAGCCTGCCCTGAGACATCACTTGCGGACACCCTCAAAGAGCTCGGCATTCCTCACCAGATTGCAGGTGATGCCAAAAGCCCCAGGCGAATTCTTGAGGCCGTGCACGAGGGATACGCGGCCGGGAGAGAGGCATAACCTGGCCACAGACCGCGACTCCGGCCACAATATCCCAGACTACAATCTTGATTGAATAAATGTTCTTGCTCTGGAAAAAGATATTTTGTGAAAATGTCCTGGTTACTGAGTGTCGGGTTCCTGTGTTTTCGTCAAGATAATGTCCCGGAGTGAAATCTGGCTGACGGTCTCCCTGGCGTTACCTTGCACTTTCATAAACAGGTCATCCAGGTAGGCGCGGCATTGTTCGTCAAAGGTGTCCCGATCTTTGGTTTTCCTCCTGGTGTTATTCTTTTCAATGGCCGCATGATTTGTTTTGAAAAAAAAATCCGTGGCCGCGGCCTCAATTACTTGCTCCAGGGTTATCTGGTCCAGCTCGCGGTTCGGCTCATATACCTCCTTGCTGTCCCCGGCTCCGGCGCCTATCCGGACAAGGATTTTGGCCCCGGCAAGACGATTGATCACAGACCGCATCTGGGGAATGCTCACCGAGAACTTCGCGGCAAGCTCCGGGATGCCTGGCAGGTCTTCCCCCTTTAAATATCGGTGCGCAATATTCAGCACTGCCCGGCAGGCCAGATACGCATCGTTTACTGGCCGGAGATAACGGGGGTCAACACGCACAAGGTGGCGATAGTGCTGGATCACATAGCTAAGCTCAGCGCCGAAAAGAACGATAACCGCTATCAGATACATCAGGATCAGGAACATAAAAAAGCCTGCAAAGATTCCGTAAACATTCACGCGGGTATCAAACATGCTTTTTGCGAAGTACCCGAATCCCCATTTGCTCAACTCCCAGCACAACGCGGCGAAAGCGGCTCCGATAAAGGCCGCCCATCTCTCGACCCTGGTATTGGGAACAGCCATATACAGGATCATCAAAACGAACAACATCAAAAGGTAGGGAACAACTACATTCCCGCTTTTATACACCATGTCCATAAGCTGGCTGAGAAATCCCGAGATGGGTATCTCCTGCGCTATAGGAGAAGACATGAACCGCCCAATGACTTCCTTCACCTGTCCCTTTCCAGTAATATAAATAGAAAGCCCTATGAGGATCGGGCCTAGAAACAGGGTTGCGGTGAAGATAATAAAACGCTGGGTCAGAGAACGGTAGCGCTCAACCTTCCAGATAAGATTGAAGGACCGCTCTATAGCGTTGAAAAGAAAAACCGAGGTTAGAAGGAATAAAATAAATCCGATAAAGGTTCCGGCCTTGGCGGCCTTCACAAATTTGAGAATTTGATTGATTATCATTTCCCCTGCTTCCGCCTGCGGCATCAGGTAACGTGAAAGGAACCCCATTACCGTCTTCTCTATATTGTCCTCGCCGATGAAACCCTGGAACAAGGCAAAGAAGGAAAATAAGACAGCAAGCATTGGCACAAGCGAGATCAGGCTCCGATAGGCCAGGGCATTTGCCTGAAATTGAACCCTGTCCTGCCGGAAGATTATCACCGTTCTGTACAAAATCCAGTAAGCATAGGTAAGCCAGTCCCTGATCCGCTCGATCCCTGAGCCAAGTATCTGATTGAACCTCGGGTCCTTGCGCTCTACGCTTGCCATGTTCAACTGAATTTTAAGGCATCTCCCGCCATCTGTCAATTCATTTGAGATCAGGGCGCGGCCAGGTCGGGCTGGACATTCCTCGAGAATCACCCTGATCCCCCTGTAAATCAAATGGAGGTAAAATTTTTTCGCCATTCACCACTCGTTCGCTTCCATCGCTCTGATTTGCCGCCAATTCT